>JAKOMY010000030.1 GCA_022702225.1 Microbacteriaceae bacterium
GCGTGGCCATCGCGCTGGCGGCGATCGTGGCGGTCGTCGCGTGCGCCATCGGCGCGACCTGGACCGCGATGTCGGGCCGTCTGCACCGACACGAGACCAAGCGCTTCCGCCTCACGCTCGACGAGACGCGGCCCATCGCGACCGTCGCGGCCGAGCCCGAGGACTTCAGCGACGAGGTCGCCGGCACGACGCCGATTCCGCTTCCGCCGGGCGAACGTTCGCCGCGTGCGGCGCCGCGCCCACGCCACGGCGGCTGACGCCCTCGCCCCAGCGCGCCGCCGCCCCGCCGCCACGTGGCCCCGCCGCCCCGCCGCCCCGCCGCGGGGGCGATCGTCGCCGCTCGCGCAAGCCCTCCCGCTCCTCGATATAGCTAGATAAGCTAGCTACATGAACCACACACAGGCAGGGCGCCGCTGGGCGGGGCTCGTCTTCATCAGCATCGCCGTGTCGCTGATCATCGTCGACTCGACGATCGTCAACGTCGCCGTGCCCTCGATCGTCGACGAGCTGAAGATCTCCTCGACCGAGGTGCAATGGGTCCAAGAGGCCTACACCCTCGTCTTCGCCTCGTTCCTGCTCGTGTTCGGCAGCCTCGCCGACCGCTTCGGGCGACGGCGGCTGATGCTGCTCGGCGTCGTGATCTTCGCGGGGGCATCGATCGCCGCATCCCTCGCGCCCACCGGCGGCCTGCTGATCCTCTCGCGACTGATCCAGGGCGTGGGCGGCGCGATGATCCTGCCCACGACCCTGTCGATCATCAACGCCACCTTCCGCGGGCGCGAGCGCGGCATCGCCTTCGCGGTGTGGGGCTCGACCATCGGCGGCATGGCCGCGGTGGGCCCCCTCCTGGGCGGGTGGCTGACCACGTCGTTCTCCTGGCGGTGGGCCTTCGGCATCAACATCCCCCTCGGCGTCGTCATCGTGATCGGCGTCGCCCTGACCGTCGCGGAGTCCCGGAGCGAGAAGGCCCAGCGCATCGACGGCGTCGGCGCCCTGCTCTCGGTGCTCACGATGGCCCCGCTCGTCTTCGGACTCATCGAGGGCCGCACGTACGGGTGGTGGACGCTCGATCAGACGCCCTCGGTGGGCGGCTGGACCTGGCCGCTCTCGCTCTCCCCCATCCCGATCGCCTTCGCGGTGGCCCTGATCTCTCTGGTCGCCTTCATCGCGTGGGGCCTGCGGCGCCAGCGTCGGGGACTCTCGACCCTGCTGGCCTTCGACCTGTTCCGGATCACGTCCTTCCGCAACGGCAACATCGCCGCGGCCGTCGTGTCTCTGGGAGAGTTCGGCATCATCCTGGCGCTGCCCCTCTGGCTGCAGTTCGTCGTCGGCTTCGATGCGCTGCAGACCGGCCTGCTGCTGCTGTCCTTGGCCGTCGGCTCGTTCGTGGCGAGCGGGTTCGCGGGTGCTCTCAGTGGCAGGGTCGCGCCCGTCTGGGTGGTGCGCGGGGGGCTTCTCGCCGAGATCGTGGGCGTCGCGGGCGTTGCCTTCACCATCGGACCGGATGCCGGCTGGGGGCCGCTCGTGCCCTTCCTCTTCGTCTACGGACTCGGTGTGGGCCTGGCCACGGCACAGCTCACCGGCGTCGTCCTGGCCGACGTCCCTCCCTCGGCGAGCGGACAGGCCTCGGGTACGCAGTCGACCTCGCGCCAGCTGGGGGCAGCGCTCGGTGTCGCGATCCTCGGCACGGTGCTCTTCTCGACCACGGCGGGGGTGCTGGCATCCACCCTCGACGAGCGAGGAATCCCCGCGGCCCAGCGCGACCAGGTGGTCTCGGAGGTGGTCGACAGCGCCGGCGCGGCGATCGCGGGCCTGGGCGCCTCACCGGAGACGCAGGATCTCGCGATCAACGCCCGCGCGGCGTTCAGCGACGGAACCCGAGCGGCGGCCTTCACCGCGGCCGCCTTCCTGACCCTGGGGCTCGCCTCGACCGTCACGCTCGGCGCGGGTGCGCGGCGGCGCGACGACGGCGACGACGGCGACGACGGCGACGTGCGAACCGAGTAGTCCATTCAGAAGAATGGATGCCATATCCCCGTGGGGCCTGTCAAGCCCGTGGGCTCGCGGGTTCACCACGCGGCGGCTCCTTTATCGTGCCGGTGTCTAATTCGCTTACTGATCTTGTGGGGAGATTCATCATGCCGAAATTCACACGCCGTTCCTCTCGCATCGCCACCGCGATCGCCCTTCCCGCGGCATTCGTCGCGGCGGGCCTGCTGGTGTCGACGAGTTCGTACGCCGCCTTCTCCGACACCACCTCCAACGGGCAGAACAGCTGGCGGGCGGGGACCGTCCAGCTCGACGACGACGACGCGGGCCGCGCACTGTTCACCGCCGGCAACGCCAAGCCGGGAGATGGGGGGACGAACTGCATCGCGGTCACCTCGACCGGCACCCTCGCCTCGCAGGTTCGCCTCTACGCCGCGGATGTCTCGGGAACCGCGGGCCTGGCCGATCACCTCGTCTTGCGCGTGGAGCAGGGCACGGGCGGAGGCTCCGGCACCTGCGACGGTTTCGCCTCGCAGCGCACGGTGTTCGATGGCCGTCTCTCCGGCTTCACCGGAACGTTCTCGTCGTACGGCTCGGGGGTCACCGCGTGGAGCCCGACCGGGGGCGGGAGCGAGACGCGCACCTTCCGCATCACGTGGAAGCTCGCCGACGACGCACCCAATGCCGTGCAGGGCGGAACCGCCTCGGCCTCGTTCGTCTGGGAAGCCCAGAACAGCTGAGTCCGTGCGCTCTGGTCGCATCATTTCCATCGCGGGGGTGGCGGCGGCGCGAGCGGTCGTGGCGCTGGTACTGGCGCTGGCGTTCTGGGCGGCGGCACCCGTCGCCCTGGGGTGGCTGCCGACCACCGTGATGACGGCGTCGATGACGCCGGCGATCGAGGTGGGCGACATCGTCGTGTCACGACCCGTTCCGCGGGAGGCCCTCCTTCCCGGTCGTGTCGTGCTGGCGACAGACCCCGACTGGGCCGATCGGTTGCGCCTGCACCGCATCGCCGAGCTCGGCCCCGACGGCGATCTCGTCACGAAGGGCGACGCCAACCCCGACGCCGATTCGACCCCGCTGCACCCCGATGCCGTCCTCGGCGTCGGGGTGCTGCGGGTGCCCGGGATCGGCATGCCGATCGTGTGGTTGCGCACCGGCGAGGCCCTCCCGCTCGCGGGCGTCGTGGCGGCATTCGCCCTCTGCCTCGCGGTCGCGTTGCGCCGCGGGGTCGACGACGATCCCGACGACCCGTCCCCGCCGCCCGAGGACACCCCTCCGACCCGTCGAGCTCTGCGCGCGCCACCCACCAGGTCTCGCCTGTTCCGACGCGGCTTCGGTTTCGCGGTCGCCGTCGCGGCAGCGGGGGTGGCCGTGAGCACCCCAGCCTCCGCGTCGTTCAGCGACGAGTCCGCGGCATCCGGAACCGTCACCGCGGGCCGCGTCACCGGTCCGGAAACGCTCGGCTGCTACAACGACGGCGGAGCGGTGGTGACCTGGACCTACGACGGGTGGGAGCCCCGCAGCTTCGACCTGCTGGTCGACGGACGCGTCGTGATCGCCGACATCCCCCCGCGGTTCCGGGCCGCCCGCGTGCCGGACGACGGTTCGTACTCGCTGTTGCGCACCGACCGGGTCACCGTGCGCACGAACGTGGGCGAACGGTGGTCGGCCGAGTCGGGTGAGAGCGTGCCCGTGGGAGGCGTGCTGCTCGGGTTCGGCCGGCCGTTCTGTCGGTGATCGGACGCCACCCGCACGCGGCGCGCACGGCCTCCGTGATCCGCACATCCTCAGTCGAACTCGCCCCCAACGACCAGAAGATGTGCGAATCGCGGAGACTCGCGCGGCTCGCCCCCGGCCGCGACGCCAGCGCACCCTCAGCGAATCGCGGAGCTCCGGGCGGCTCGACCCCCGCCGCGACACCGCCGCACCCTCAGCGATCCGCCCAACCTCAGCCGCATCCATGCCGAACCGCCGGAGGATGCGCGAATCATCGAGGTCACGCCCCCGGCGTCACACCCGCGCGTCGACCGCCTGGTCGGCCACCGGCACCAGCCGCGTGAGCTGGGTGACGTGACGCGGCTCGAGCTCGGCGAGGGACGAGACCCCGAGCAGGGTCATCGTGCGCTCGATCTCGCTGCGCAGGATCGCGATCGTGCGGTCGACGCCCTGGCGCCCGCCCGCCATGAGGCCATAGAGGTAGGCCCGGCCGATGAGGGTGAACTTCGCCCCCAGAGCGACGGATGCCACGATGTCGGCCCCGTTCATGATCCCGGTGTCGACCATGATCGTCGCGTCCTTGCCCACCTCGCGCACGACCTGCGGCAACAGGTGGAAGGGGATGGGGGCGCGGTCGAGCTGGCGCCCGCCGTGGTTCGACAG
>JAKOMY010000031.1 GCA_022702225.1 Microbacteriaceae bacterium
GCCTGTGGAAGAAGGCCGTCACCAAGTCGATGGACTGGATCGACGACGACGTGCGCTGATCCCGCCCCTCCCTCACGACGGAACCCCGTCGGCCTCGAGCCGGCGGGGTTCCGTCGTTCGCGTGCCCTTTCGCACGGGGGCGAGGCCGCTGAGCATGTGGCGGGGGCGTCACCCTCTCGAGACGCCGGGTGTGCGGCATCCGGATGCCGCGACCCTCAATGCTGCGGCTTGGGATACGCCGCACGTACGGCGTCGGAGAGCAGGTAGTCCGAGACGCCGATGAGCAGGATCGCGAAGAGGATCTGCTCGGTCACGACCCAGAAGGGATAGAGACCGGGGATCGCCGCGAGCACGAGGGCGACGATGGGGAAGATGCGGCTGAACAGCTGCAGGCGGCGGAACGCCCAGTACCACCCGGCGCGGGCGCGCCAGAGGAAGTAGAACAGGGTCGTGGTGATCGCGAGCACCACGAGGCACCGCATCCACACCGCGAAACCGACGTCTTCGCCGTTCAGGGTCATGACGAAGGCGACCGCGACCGTCGCGACACCCAGCACGAAGCCCACGACCAGCAGCAACGTGATCGCCCGGAAGGCGCGATGCACCTTCGGATCGGCGGAGACGGAGACGCGGTGATCGGCCTGGCGCCCGCCGGCGATCCGGTCGAGGCGGCGCAGGGCGGGTTCGAGCTGCATGCGCTCACTGTACGACGCCCGACCGCGCCTCCCGCGACGCCCGGCGCTCAGCCCACGGTGACCTCGGGCTCGTGTCGCACGGGGAAGTTCACCGAGTTGGCGATGAAGCACCACTCACGCGCCTGCCGGTGAGCGGCCAGCGCAGCCTCGACCATCGACTCCTCGGCGACGCGCACGCGGGGGCGAAGGACGACCTCGGTGAAGGCTCCCCCGCTGTTGCCGTCCTCCTGCATCGTCCCCGAAGCATCGTCCTCGTAGGCGGTGACGACGACACCGGTCGTGACGCACGCGTGCAGATACGACAGCAGATGGCACTCGCTCAGCGCCGCGATCAGCAGCTCCTCGGGGTTCCACTTGGCCGGGTCGCCCCGGAAGGGCTTGTCGGCGGATGCCGCGATCGCGGGCTTGCCGTCGACCTCGAGGGTCACGGAACGCTCGTAGTCGCGATACCCGCTCGTGCCCGTTCCCAGATCGCCGGTCCAGGTCGAGCGCAGGCGGTAGTGATGCTCTCCGTTCATGCCCCCAGTCTGCCCCGTCTGCGCGGCAGGAGGCGCCGAGGAACGCCGTCCGGCGATCCCTGGGAGTGACGATTCCCGGCCGCTCGCGCGATCTGGCCGCCCCCGTGGAAGAGGGGCCGGCCGGATACGATGGAGGGATGCCCGCAACACCTCCCGCCTCCGTCGAACTCGCCGTCGTGGACCGCAACGGCTTCGTCGAATCCCGTCACTACGGCGTCGCCGTGGTCCTCGCGCCCGACGGGACCGAGAAGCTCTCCCTCGGCGAGGCGGGCGCCCTGTTCCTCCCCCGCTCGAGCATGAAACCGCTCCAGGCCCTGGCGTGCCTGTCGGCCGGAGCCGAGCTGGCCGACGAGCGTCTCGCGATCTCGATGGCGAGCCACGCAGGCACCGAGCGTCACGCCGAGGTGGCCCGCGGCATCCTGCAGGCCGCCGGCCTCACCGAGGACGACCTGGGCTGCCCCGCCGCGTGGCCCACCGACACCGCTTCACGTGACGAGATGGTGCGCGACCATGCCTCCCCCTCGCCGTTGCGCATGAACTGCTCGGGCAAGCACGCCGCGATGCTCGTGACGTGCGTGGCCAACGGCTGGAGCACGGGCGATTACCTCGACCCGCAGCACCCGCTCCAGGCGCACATCCGCGAGGTCATCGAGCGTCTCGTGGGTGAGCGTATGACGACGACCGCGATCGACGGCTGCGGCGCTCCCGTCTACGCCATGAGCCTCGTCGGGCTCGCTCGAGCCATCCAGCGCATCGCGACGTCGTCGGAGCGCTCCCCCTTCGCGCTGCACCGCAGCGCCGGCACCCTCGTGCGCGCGGTGAAAGAGAACCCGTGGACGATCGACGGCCCCGGTCGCCCCGACACGGTGGTCATCGAGCGACTCGGCGTGTTCTCGAAGATGGGCGCCGAGGGTGTGCAGGTCATGACCGCACCCGACGGCACCACGGTCGCTCTGAAGATGCTCGACGGCTCCAACCGCGCCGGACACGTCGTCGCCCTGCGGCTGCTCGAACGCGTCGGTGCCCTCACCTCGCAGGAGGTCGCCGACACCGTCGCGCAGCTTTCGCTGTCGGTGCTGGGCGGCGGCCACGAGGTCGGCTCCATCCGCTCCGCCGTCTGACCCGATCTCGTCCTGCGCGACGCGGGACGCTTCGAGTCAGATACCTCCGTCGACCGATCGAGGGTGGGCGATCGGCTCGTCCGGCACGAGCACCTCGGTTTCGCGATTGAGGCTCTCCCCCCGGAAGAACGGCTTGGCCGCCGGGAACACGAACCAGAGCATCATCAGGACGACGCCGAGCGCGAGCGCACCGATTCCGACCACGAAGGTGCCCCCGATGCCCAGCAGCACGGTGTTGCCGTACTCGGGGTCGTACATGTCGATCGCCGACTGCACGAAGGCGTAGGTCAGCATGAGGGCTCCGAGCAGGGGCAGGATGCCGCGATAGACGAGGCTCTTCGCCGAGGAGAACAGCTGGCGGCGGTAGTACCAGACGCAGGCGTAGCCGGTCATGGCGTAGTAGAAGGCGATGGCGAGGCCGAGCGACAGGATCGAGTCCTGCAGGATGTTGTCGCTGATGAGCGTCATGCCCACGTAGTAGACGCTGGCGACGATCCCCATCACGAGGGTCGAGAACGACGGTGTGCGGTAGCGGGGGTGCACCGTCTGGAAACGATGCGGCAGTGCCTTGTACGCGGCCATGGCGAGCGTTCCGCGCGCCGTGGGGAGGATGGTGGTCTGCGTGGACG
>JAKOMY010000075.1 GCA_022702225.1 Microbacteriaceae bacterium
CGTCGTGCCGGTCGCCGGCCGTCTCTCGCTCTACTCCGCCGATGGGGTCCGCCGCATCCCCGCCGCGCTGCGCTATGCGGCGGGACTGTTCGGCGCACTCCTGCGCCGCCGCCGCCGTTACGCGGCCGTCATCGTCAGCGGCCTGCCCATCTTCAATGTGTTCGCGGCTCGACTCGCCCTGCTCGGCTCCGGGACACGCCTCGTGGTGGACTATCTCGAGGTGTGGCACCGCCGTCAGTGGATCGAGTACTCGGGCGTCGTCACCGGCACGATCGCCTGGATCCTGCAGCGCGCGGCCATCGCGATCACCCCGCTGGCCACGTGCCACTCGCAGCTCTCGGCCACGCGTCTGCGTCGTGAGGGGCTGCGTCGCGCGCCCCTCGTCAGCCCCGGGCTCATCGACGGCGCCGACGAGGTGGCTCCCCCCTCGTCGGCCGCGACTCCGCCGTACGTGCTGTACGTCGGCCGCCACATCCCCGACAAGCGCGTCGAGGTGCTCCCCGCCGCCGTCGCGGCGGCGCGCGAGAACCTCCCAGACCTCCGCCTGGTCGTGCTGGGGACAGGGCCCAGCTCCGAGGCGGTGCGCGCCGAGGTGCGACGCGTCGGCGGCGAGGACTGGACCGACTTTCCGGGCTTCGTGTCGGATGCCGAACTCGACACGCTCCTGCACGGCGCGCTCGCCCTGGCCAACCCGTCGCGGCGCGAGGGGTACGGCCTCGTCGTCGTCGAGGCGAACGCCCACGGCACGCCCGTGATCCTCGTCGCCGACGAAGGCAACGCCGCGACGGAACTCATCGACGACGGCGTCAACGGCGTCGTCTCCCCCACCACCCGCCCCGCCGATCTCGCCCGGGCCATCCGGGACGTCGCCGCCGGCGGTGACGACCTGCGCCGCACCTCACGCGCCTGGTACGACACCGCCGTCGGCACACGCACCATCCGCCGAACCGTGGACGGGATCCGCGCAGCCCTCGCGCTGCCCGCACCGACCGCGGTGAAGACGAAAGAAGACACCCCGTGACCACTCCCGCACCGTCCGACGTCGAATTGACGATCCTCATGCCGTGCCTCAACGAGGTCGAGACGCTGGAGGTCTGCATCCGCAAGGCGCAGGGCTTCCTCGAGCGCAGCGGCATCCGGGGCGAGGTCCTGATCTCCGACAACGGCAGCACCGACGGCTCGCAGGCCCTCGCCGAGGGTCTCGGCGCGCGCGTCTCGCACGCCCCGCGTCGCGGATACGGCGCCGCTCTCATCAACGGCATCGAGACGGCCCGCGGCCGGTACATCATCATGGCCGACGCCGACGACAGCTACGACTTCGAGAACCTCGAGCCCTTCGTCGAGCGCCTGCGCGCCGGCGCCGACCTCGTCATGGGCAATCGTTTCCGCGGGGGCATCGAGCCGGGCGCCATGCCCCCGCTGCACAAGTACCTCGGAAACCCGGTGCTCTCGTTCATCGGCGAGCTGTTCTTCAAGCCCGGCATCCGCGACTTCCACTGCGGCCTGCGCGGATTCAACCGCGCCCGTATCCGCGAGCTCGACCTGCAGACCACCGGCATGGAGTTCGCCTCCGAGATGGTCGTGCGCGCCTCGCTCGCCCGCTTCCGCATCGAAGAGGTGCCCACGACCCTCAAGAAAGACGGTCGCTCGCGCCCGCCACACCTGCGCAGCTGGCATGACGGGTGGCGTCACCTGCGCTTCCTCCTGCTGTTCGCTCCGCGCTGGCTCTTCGTCTACCCGGGCCTCGTGGCCTTCTTCTTCGGCGCCATCGCGGTCGGCGTGCTGTCGTTCGGCGGTGTCCGCATCGGCGACGTGGGCTTCGACGTGACGACCATGGTCTACGCGAGCGCGCTGTGCGTGATCGGGTTCCAGTCCCTGCTGTTCTTCTGGTTGACCAAGCTCTACGCCACGCAGGAGGGGTTCCTCCCCACGAGCGAGAGATACCGGCGCATCGTGGCGAAGTGGTCGGCCGAGCGCGGTCTGCTGATCGGTGTGGGCCTGTTCTTCCTCGGCATCGTCATCGGCATCGTGCAGGTGGCTCTGTGGGGCAATCTCGACTTCGGGGCGCAGAACGCCGCCCAGGCCGTGCGCATCGCCGTCCCCAGCGCGCTGTTGATCATCCTCGGCTTCCAGACCGCGATGATGAGCTTCTTCTCGGGCGTGCTGACCACGCCCCGGCGCGAGCAGCGCCCCGAAGCCGTCATCGAGAGCTGATGGCCGAGCGCCGCATCCTCGTCGACCTCCTCGGGTTCACCGGCTCACGCGGGGGCACCGAGACCTACGTCCGCGAACTGCTGCCGCGTATCGCCGGTCTTCTGCCGGAGACGCGCTTCGCCGCGGTGACCGGTCGTGCCGGCACCGACCGCGTGTCGGCCTTCTTCCCCGGCCACGTGCAGACGGTGCCATGGGTGGGCTCCGACCCGGCGACGTGGGCCCTCGGCGCGGTCGCGTCGACCGACCTGCTCGCGCGGCGGGGCCGGGCCGACCTGGTGTGGGCACCGGCCAACTTCGGGCCCGTCTTCCGCGGCGTCCCGCGCGTGGTCACCGTGCACGACGCGATCTACGACGAGGTGCCCGGCGGCCTCGCCCAGCGCGCGCAGCGCGCGGTGACGTCGACCCTCATGCGTCGTTCGGCGCAGACCGCCGACCGCGTGATCACGGTGTCGCACGCGGCGGCCCACAGCATCGGGCGCTTTCTCGGCGTTCCCGCCGGTCTCATCTCGGTGGTGCACAACGGCAGCTCCGAACCGCGACCCGTCGCCGAGCCCGACGGCATCCTGTCGCCCTTCGCGCTGCCGGCGGGCCGACCCCTCGTTCTGAGCGTCGGCAACCGCATGCCGCACAAGAACTTCCCGGGGCTGCTCGCCGCTCTCGCGACCATCTCCCCCGCCGATCGACCCGTGACGGTCATCGCGGGCAGCCGTTTGCCCGATCCGCTCGCCGGTGATGTGACGCGGCTGGGCCTCGAGCGCGACGTGATCCTGCCCGGCTGGGTCAGCGACGAGCAACTCGAGGCGCTCTACCAGGCCGCCGCCCTCTACGCCTGCCCCTCCCTCGCCGAGGGCTTTGGCCTCCCCGTCGTCGACGCACTGCGCCGCCGGGTTCCCGTCCTCGCCCACGATGTCCCCGTCCTGCGGGAGGTCGGCGGCGACGCGGCTCACTACGCCGATGCGACGGATGCCGACGCCTTCGGCGCCGCGATCACGGCGGCGTTGCGGACTCCCGCCGACGACGCCGCACGGTCCGAGGCCCAGCGGTGGGCGTCGCGCTTCACCTGGGACGCCGCGGCCGAGGCGACCGCGGGCGTGCTCGATGCCGTTCGCCGGGGGACACGACGATGACGGCCGCACCCTCGATGAAGCGGCGCCTGCTCGGGTTCCTCCTCATCCCCGCGATCGCGGCCCTCTCGCCCCTCATCGCCCTCCCCGCGGTCACCGCGATCGCCGGCCAGGCGGGGTGGGCGAGCGCGATCGCGGGCGAGTCGATCGGAACCTTCGCCGCCATCGCGATCGGCTGGGGATGGGCCACCGTCGGTCCGGCTCTCATCTCCATCGCCGCCGATGACGACGAGCGAGCGCGCCTCTACCGCGAGTCGATCGCCGTACGTCTGTCGATCTCGATCCTCGCTCTCCCCGCGCTCGCCGTCATCTGCTGGTTCGTCGCGTCTCCCGGTTCGGAGTGGCTCACCATCCTGATGGGGATGCAGGGCGCTCTCATCGCCCTGTCGTTCACGTGGTTCTGCGCCGGGGTGGGAGACCCCCGCACGATCGTCGTCTTCGATGCCGCTCCGCGTCTTCTGGCGAACCTCGCCGCGGCCGGACTCGTCCTGACGACCGGGGTCGTCGTGCTCTATCCCCTCGCGGGAATCCTCGTCACGCTCGTGGGTACCTCGATCTTCACGCTGCGGTTGCTGCGGCGGCATCCGGGACCGTGGCCGCGCCCACGGGATCTGCCGAGACTCCTCCGTACGAATCTCGCGGTGGCGCTGAACGACGCGGGCCTCAGCGGGTACTCGAGCGTGCCCGCCCCCGTCGTCAACGTCACCGCGCTCCCCGCGGCGGCCAGCGGCTACGCGACGGCCGACAAGATGCTCAAGCTCGGGCAGTTCATCCCGATGACCCTCGCCAACGCGCTCCAGGCGTGGGTCGGTGAGGCCCACGGGCCCCACCGCGGCCGTCGGATGCGTCTGGCCATCGGGCTCTCCGCCGCCACCGGTCTGCTCGGATGGGCGGGTCTGGCCCTGGTCGGTCCCTGGCTCACCCAGGCCTACCTCCCCGCCGCCCCGGCCCCCTTCGACATCCTCTTCGTCATGGGTCTGGTGTTCTTCTTCTTCTCCGTCCGCACGGCCGTGGCGCGCCTCGTGCTCTTCCCGGCGGGACAGGCCTCCGCCGTCATGCGCGCCACCCTCGTCGCCACGGCGGCCGGAATCCCCCTCATGATCGGCTTCGGCATCGCCTGGGGCCCGATCGGTGCCGCACTCGGCTACGCCTTCACCGAGGGAGCCGCGGCTCTCCTGCTCACCCGCCGCTGCCTGCGGGTGCTGCACGATCTGCGCCACACCCCCGCCGAGGCCGCGGCGTGAGCCCTCACGCTCTGCGCCCCCACGAAAGGACCGCGCGATGACCATCGCCGTCAACGGCCGCTTCCTCATCGACTCCTTCGGCGGAGTACGCCGCTTCGCCACGGAGCTGACGCACCATCTCGCGCAGTCGCGTGACGACGTGGTGCTGCTGGTGCCGGCATCGGCCGACACCTCCAGCGTGGCGGGAATCCGCACCGAAACGGTCGGGCGGCTCGCCGGCCCCCCGTGGGAACAGCTCGAGCTGCCCCGGTGGCTGCGTCGCCACGGCTCACCCCTCCTGCTGAACCTGGCGAACATCGCTCCCGTGTCGTACCGCCGCCAGATCACCGTGCTCCACGACATCGCCCCCGCCATCCGCCCCCAGGACTTCACCGTGCCGTTCCGCGTGCAGTGGCAGCTCGCGGTCCGGTTCGGGATGCTGCGCCGCGGTCAGCGGCTCGTCACCGTCAGCCACGCGTCCCAGCGCGAGATCGCCGAGCGATTCGGGGTCGATCCTGCGACCATCGAGGTCGTCTACGAGGGGGCGGACAGCCTCCCTCTCGCACCCCGACAGGCGCCTTCGAGCGACCGCGGAACGCGCGTGGTCGCCTTCGGCCGTCACGGCGCGGCCAAGAACACCCGCGCGGTGATCGACGCTCTTGCACTCCTGCCCGAGTCCTCCGACGTCGAGGTCGAATTCGTCGGCAACCTCGACCCGGAGCTGGCTCCGCACGCGGCCTCTCGTGGCATCGATCCCGAGCGGATCCGATGGACCGGTCCGGTGAGCGACGACGAGCTCGCCGCCGCTTTCGCCCGCGCGGATGCGTTCGTGTGGCCGTCCCTGCACGAAGGGTTCGGCCTGCCGCCGCTCGAGGCGCAGCGGCTGGGCGCGCCCGTCCTGGCATCCGACATCCCCATCAATCGGGAGATCCTGGGCGATTCCGCGCGGTACTTCGCGCCGACACAGCCGCAAGAGCTGGCATCCCTCCTCTCGGAGATCTCCGCCTCCCCCGATCTGCGAACCACACTGTCCGAGGCGAGTCTCGCCAACGCGACGCGGTTCACGTGGGATGCCACGACCTCAGCCTGGAACCGGATCCTCGACCGCGAGGCGCGCTGATTCCCCACCCGACCGCTCAGACAGGCAGAATCATCTGGTGAACATCGGTTTCGTCGTGACCACCCTGGGACGCCTGGATCCCCTCCGCGCCCTTCTGACATCGCTCGAGGGGCAGCTGCACGAAGGCGACCACGTCGTCCTCGTCGCGCAGGGTGCGCAAGACGAGGTCGCCGCCCTGGCCGCGGAGTTCGCCGAGCGCGGCGTCGCCGTGTCGGCGACGACCTCGGGACGAGGTGCCTCCCTCGGCCGTAACACCGGGGTGGCGGCACTCCCCGCCGGTGAAGCCGTCGTGACCTTCCCGAACGACAACACGACCTATCCGGCCGGCACCGTGTCCGCCCTGCACGACGCCGTGGACGACGCGACCTTCCGCGCCGGGGGGTTCACCTCGTGGGACGAGCGCGGACCGAAGACGACGCTTCCCGAGCCGGGCACCCCTCTCGACAAGTACAACGTGTGGTCGGTGATCGAGATGGGGATCCTGATGCGACGCTCCCTCTTCGACGCCGTCGGCGGTTTCGACGAGCGGATGGGGCCGGGAGCCTCGACACCGTGGCAGGTGGCCGAGGGAACCGACCTCTTACTGCGCGCCCTGGCGCACGACCCGGGTCTCGTCCGCGACTTCCGGTGGCTGCCGGCATCCGTCCACGTCGACGGGATCTCGACCGGTTTCGGTCTCGGCGCCGCCGAGCGTCGCCGCAAGCTCCGCGCCTATGGGCGGGGAACCGGCCGCGCTTTCGCGATGCACGGATACCCGCTGTGGTGGCGGGCGGCGTTCACCGGCGCGGGTCTGCTCTACGGCGTGCGCAATCCCCGGCCGATCACTCTCCTGGACGGCTGGCCCATGTTCGTGGGGCGCCTCGAGGGCGCCCTGGGTCGGACGTTCGGCCAGGCCCGGATGGTGTCGACCACCCGCTGACCGGCATCTTCCCCGGGCATCGTGGACCCCCGCTGATAGGGTGGGGAAGTGTCATCCAGAGTTCTGATCACCGGCGGAGCCGGCTTCATCGGGTCCCACTTGTCGGAACGCCTCCTCGCCGAGGGCAACGAGGTCATCTGCGTCGACAACTTCTTTACGGGTTCCCGCCGCAACGTCGAGCACCTCTTCGACAACCCGCGTTTCGAGCTGATGCGTCACGACGTGACCTTCCCGCTCTACGTCGAGGTCGACCAGATCTACAACCTCGCGTGCCCCGCCTCCCCGGTGCACTACCAGCACGACCCGGTGCAGACCACCAAGACCAGCGTCATGGGTGCGATCAACAT
>JAKOMY010000080.1 GCA_022702225.1 Microbacteriaceae bacterium
GCGCGCTCATCCGCATCGACAGCGTCAACACGGGCGACGCGGCCACGATCGGCGACGGCGAGACGCGCGCCGCGCTCTACGTGAAGAAGCATCTCGACGAGGTCGGCTACGAGACGGTCCTCGTCGAGCCCCGGCCGGGTCGGGCGAGTGTCATCGCCCGGTTGCCGGGTTCGGATCCGGATGCCGGAGCCCTGGTCGCCCACGCCCACCTCGACGTCGTGCCGGTTGCGGCGGAGGACTGGACGCATCCGCCGTTCGGGGCCGAGATCCACGACGGCCTGCTGTACGGCCGCGGCGCGGTCGACATGAAGGACTTCGCGGGGATGCTGCTCGCGATCGCCCGGGCCTTCCGCCGCGACGGCATCGTGCCGCGGCGCGACCTCATCTTCGCGTTCTTCGCCGACGAGGAGGCCGGCGGCGTGTGGGGCGCCCGGTGGATCGTGCAGAATCGACCCGAGGTGTTCGCCGGCGCCACCGAAGCGCTCAGCGAAGTCGGCGGCTTCTCGCTGCCCCTCCCCGGCGATCGCCGCGCCTACCTCGTGGCGACGGCAGAGAAGGGCGTGACCGTCGCGACACTCACCGCCCGCGGATCCGCCGCCCACGGATCGAGGCCGACGAGCGACAACGCCGTAGTCCGTCTCGCCCAGGCCGTCGCGGCGGTCGGTGTGCACCGCTTCCCCGCCGTGCGCACGGCCACGCTCGAACGCTTCCTCGAGGTGTACGGGCAGGCGAGCGGTAAGCCGCTCGACACCGACGATCTCTCGCGCCTCGGGTTCGCGGCATCCGTCATCGACGCGGGCACGCGCAACACAGCGTCGCCCACCGTGCTCGCCGCCGGGGGCAAGATCAACGTCATCCCGGCCGCGGCGAGCGCGACGCTCGACGTCCGCGTGGTCCCCGGGCAGGCCGAAGCGGTCAGAGCGCAGCTCGCGGATGTCGTCGGCGACGACATCGAGGTCGCGTGGGCGCGAGACATCCCGGCCATCGAGTCGCCCGTCGACGCGCCGCTGCTCGACGTGCTTCAGGATGCCGTGACGGCGGAGGACGCGGGCGGAACGGTCGTGCCCTATCTTCTGCCGGCCAGTACCGACAACAAGCACCTGGCCCGACTAGGCATCCGTGGGTACGGGTTCGTCCCGCTGCGGGTGCCCGCCGACTTCGACGTGTACGGGCAGTTCCATGCCGCCGACGAGCGCGTCCCCGTGGACGCGGTGTATTTCGGGACGCGTGTGACGGCGCGGATCCTCCGCGACGCCTGAGGGCGAGGCGGCACTCCCACGATGGGCCCGACAGCGCGCGGGCCGAACTCCTGACAAATCGCCGGTGGCGCACGCGGCTGGCGCGTTGTTTGGGCCCCAGGGTCGGACGTACTGGACTTTCTCCGGAGTTTGGCACGCGCGCGCCTACCGGCAGCACTTCGGCTACGCGTCGAGTCGCACCCCTCAGCCGTAACCCACCGACGCGCGGGCCTTTCTCGTATGGCCCCGCGTGGCGTCGCGTTTCGGCCGGTGACCTGTCGTTTCGACGTGTGAAACGACGCCTCGCAGGACCTCCCGAGGGCGATCTAGCGTGTCGGTCACCCCCGGGGCCCCCGCTCCGGCGGGGAATCCGAGGAGCACGCCATGACCACCACCGCGCCGGCACCCACCGCCCGCCCGACGACGACACCGCCCGACGGCAGGGTCGACCTGGGCACCGTCACCGTCGTCCCCACCCGCCACTGGTGGCGATGGATCCTCAGCGCGCTGCTGCTGTTCGTCGTCGCGCAGTTCGCGTGGAGCCTCGTCACCAACGACCGGTACATGTGGGGCACGTTCGCGCAGTACTTCTTCTCCGAGCCGGTGCTCATCGGCATCGGCTACACCCTCGGCCTCACCGCCATCTCGGCCGTCGTCGGCTTCGCTCTCGGCACGCTGCTCGCCCTCGGCCGCCTGTCGCCGTCGCCGCTGGTGAGCTCGGCGGCGTGGGGCTACATCTGGTTCTTCCGCTCGGTGCCGCTCGTCGTGCAGATCATCGTCTGGTACAACCTCGGCTACCTCTACCCGACGCTGGGACTGGGCACGCCGTTCACGACCGACTTCTGGATCGTGGAGTTCCCCACCGTGCAGCTGGTCAGCGCGTTCGCCGCGGCGGTCCTCGGCCTGGGCCTGCACCAGGCGGCGTACTCGGCAGAGATCATCCGCGGAGGGCTCGTCTCGGTCGACCCCGGCCAGCATGAGGCGGCGGCCGCCCTCGGCATCCCGGCGTCCCGTCGCCTGTTCCGCATCATCCTGCCGCAGGCCATGCGCTCGATCGTCCCGAATGCCACCAACGAGGTCATCGGTCTGGTCAAGGGAGCGTCCGTGGTCTTCGTCATCGCGATCCCAGAGCTGTTCTACGCCGTTCAAGTCATCTACAACCGCAACAGCCGCGTCATCCCACTGCTGCTCGTCGCGGTCGTCTGGTACACCCTCATCACGACGATCCTCAGCGTCGCGCAGTACTACATCGAGCGGTATTACGCCCGCGGCTCGGCGCGGGCCCTGCCCCCGACGCCGGCGCAGCGCGCGCGGCGGTGGGTGAGCGCGCAGTGGGCGCGGCTGGGCGACGCACCCCCGGGAGGGACGGATGCCAGGGGCCCGGTGCGCGCCGGATCGCTCCGCGCGGAGGCAACGGATGCCGGGACCCCGGCCGTCCAGAAGGGGACCGGCGCATGAGCACGGTCACCGAAACCCGCGGTCTCGTCGAGATCCACAACGTCCACAAGGCCTTCCACGGCGTCGAGGTGCTGAAGGGCATCGACCTCACCGTGCAGCCCGGCGAGGTCGTGGCCCTGCTCGGACCCAGCGGGTCGGGCAAGTCGACGCTGCTGCGCACCATCAACCACCTCGAGCGCGTGGATGCCGGATCGGTCACGGTCGACGGCGAGTTCATCGGCTACGAGCTGCGCCACGGCAAGCTTCACGAGCTGCGCGAGCGCGAGATCCTGCAGCGGCGGACGCGCGTGGGCATCGTGTTCCAGCAGTTCAACCTGTTCCCGCATCTCACGGCGCTGGAGAACATCACCGAGGCGCCGCTCGCGCTCAAGCGTCTCGGCAGGGAGGACGCCCGCGAGCTCGCCCTCGGCCTGCTCGACCGGGTCGGACTCGCGGACAAGGCCGACGCCTACCCCCGCCAGCTCTCGGGCGGCCAGCAGCAGCGGGTCGCGATCGCCCGCGCGCTCGCGCTGAAGCCCCAGGTGCTGCTCTTCGACGAGCCGACAAGCGCGCTCGACCCCGAGCTCGTGGGCG
>JAKOMY010000100.1 GCA_022702225.1 Microbacteriaceae bacterium
GCATCAGCGACAACACCGCGACCGATCTGCTGATCACGCGGCTCGGGCGCGAGCGCGTGGAGGCGGCGGTGGTGCGGTCGGGTCACAGCGACCCGTCCGTGCTCTCGCCCTTCCTCTCGACCAAGGAACTGTTCACCCTCGGCTGGGGTGACGCCTCGCTGCGGACCGAGTGGGCCGCCGCCGACGACGCGGGAAAACGCGCCGTACTCGACCGCATCGACGCGGCGCCCCTCGCCGTGGAGGTCGCCGACGTCACCACCCCCGTGTGGCAGGACGGATTCGACTGGTTCGCCAGTGCGAACGACATCGCCGCCGTCCACCGCGCGCTGCAGCAGACGCAGGATGCCGAGGTGCTCGGCATCCTGAGCGAGAACCCCGGGCAGGGGCTCGATCTCGGAACGTGGCCGTACGCGGCCTTCAAGGGCGGGTCGAGCCTCGGTGTGCTGACGGGCAGCTGGTTCGCGCGCGACGGCGATCGGGAGGCGACCGTGGTGTGGCTCCTGTCGGACGACGACGCTCAGGCGGTCACGGGGGCGATGAGCGACTTCTTCCACCTGGCTCAGGACGCCCTGCGCCTCGCCCACTGAGACGACCGATCCGCGCACCCCGCGCGAGAGGCACGGGGTGCGCGGATCGTCGAGGCGCACGTCAGGCGTCGTCGGGGTGGGGCAGGCTCTGCGCGATCTTGCTCGACGCGGCCGAGTCGCGTCCGACGCCCGGCTGGAATCTCGCGATGGGGTCGTCGCCGTCGACATGCGGCTCGCCGCCGTCCTCCGACCGCGGCGGGGAGGCGGGAGTGCGGATCGCCCCGTCTTGCGTGTCGTCGTGCGGCTGAGGCTCGGGGCGGCCGGTGTCCTCGGTGTGGCGCGAGGTGGATCCACCCTCGCGACGGGCCTCGTCGGTTCCGCGCTCGGTCATGCCGTCGGCGGCACGCGTGCCGACGCCGGGAAGGTCGTTCTGGCTCGAGATGCCCTGGAGGCGCGCCTCGTCGTCGGGATCGATACGGGCCGTGCCCACGGCGCCGGAGTCCGCACCGGCGGCACCCGCGGGGACATCGGCGGCGAGGCCGTCGGATTCGGGGACGAGGTTCTCTTCGTCGGCTCCGGGGAGTCGGTCGGCGGGGATGTCCATGGTGTTCCTTCCGTGGGTGTTCCGCCACGCTAGGCGCGCCGCGGTCGCGGCCGGACGGGGTTGACGCGGCCCGCGATGCCAGGGGGCTGGCTAGGCTCGGATCACGCGTCGAAAGGAAACCGCAATGCAGCAGCGCCCTCTCTCCCGAACCGGCCGTCAGGTCTCGGCCATCGGTCTCGGTACCTGGCAACTCGGCGCCGACTGGGGCGATGTCAGCGAAGACGACGCGCGCGCCGTCCTCGCAGCCTCGGCAGAGGCCGGAGTCACCCTCTTCGACACCGCCGACGTCTACGGAGACGGTCGATCCGAGCAGATCATCGGTGCGTTCTTGAAGGACCGGGGGTCCGACGACATCACCGTGGCGACCAAGATGGGCCGCCGCGAAGACCAGGTTCCCGAGAACTACGTCATGGAGAACTTCCGCGGCTGGCTCGACCGCTCGCGGCGTCTGCTCGACACCGAGACGCTCGACCTCGTCCAGCTGCACTGCCCGCCGTCGGCCGTCATCGACGACGACGCCACGTGGGACGCTCTCGACCAGCTTGTGTCGGAGGGCGTGATCGCCGCCTACGGCGCCTCGGTCGAGACGATGGATCAGGCCCTGTCGGCGCTGAAGCGGTCGAACCTCACCAACCTGCAGATCATCTTCAATCCGTTCCGCCTCAAGCCGCTCGACGAGGTGCTGCCGCTCGCGGCCGAGAAGAACGTCGCGGTGTTCGCGCGTGTGCCGCTGGCCAGCGGCCTGCTGTCGGGCAGATACACGCGCAACACCACGTTCGAGGAGAACGACCACCGTTCGTACAACCGCAACGGCGAGGCCTTCGACAAGGGCGAGACGTTCTCGGGCGTTCCCTTCGACGAGGGCGTCGCCGCGGCCGACGAACTGAAGGCATCGCTCCCCGAGGGCGTGACGCTGCCGGCCGCGACTCTCGCGTGGATCGCCTCGCGCGAGGGTGTCACCTCGGTGATCCCGGGAGCGCGCTCGGTCGAACAGGCGACGGCCAACGCCCAGGCAGCCGAGCTGCTCGAGGGCGGTTTCGACCTCGGTGCCTTCGACACCCTGGTTCGCGACGTCTACGACCGTCGTCTGCGGGCGGAGATCCACCCGCAGTGGTGACGCGCACATGACAGAAGCCGGGCCCGTCCCTCGCGGACGGACCCGGCTTCTGTCGTCGGAGGACGTCAGCTGACGTCGCCGCGCCACGCTCCGGACTCGGCGCCGCGCGACTCGATGTACTTCTTGAAGTTCTCGAGGTCCTTCTTGACCGAGTGGTCGTCGGCGCCGAAGGCGGCCCCGAGCTTCTCGAGGACACCGGCGGGCGCCCAGTCGATCTGGACCGTGACGCGCGTCTCGTCGTCGGAAAGACGGTGGAAGGTCACGACACCGGCGTGGTTCTCGTCGCCCCCCACGCTGTTCCACGCGACGCGCTCGTCGGGGTGCTGCTCGGTGATCTCGGCGTCGAATTCGCGCTCGGCACCGGCGATCTTGACCTTCCAGTGCGTGAGGGTGTCGCTCTTCTGCGTGATGGACTCCACGAAGCTCATGAAGTGCGGGAACTCCTCGAACTGCGTCCACTGGTTGTACGCGACGCGGACGGGAACGTTGACGTCGATGGTTTCGATGACCTGTGCCATGCTGTCCTCTTTTCGTGTGGTTTCCGGGGCTTCCCCCAGCTTCGACCGATGCCGCCGACCCGCCCCCGGGGTTGAGGGATGAGCCTTCGTGCCCTATACGCGTGGGCGAGAGGTCGTCGCGTCATCCGCCCGCTCTTGCGGCTCGCGGATCCCGACGGGGAGGGCGCGCGCCCGCATCATCCCCGTCCGCGCAAGATCAGGTGCCAGTACACCCACGGCAGGATCCGGCGGTCGGCGATCCACGACATGCGGCGCTCGCGATACAGCGAGCGCCAGAACGGCACCGTCGGCTGCAGCCGGCCCATCCGGTCGAACTCGGCGAACACGACCGTGCCGCGCGAGACGGTGAACGGAACGACGCTGTAGCCGTTGTACTTCGCGGACGGCGTCCGCCCGGCCAGCGCGGCCTTCATGTTCTTCACCAGCGCTTTCGCTTGCGGACGAATCGCCCCTCCCGACCGTCGCGTCGCGACGGTGGCGGCATCTCCCACGGCCCAGATCTCCGGGTGGCGGGTGTGCTGGAAGGTCTCGGGATCGACGTCGACGAAGCCGTACGGATCATCGGATGCCGAGAGCCCGCTGCCGGCGATCCACTCCGGCGCCCGCTGCGGGGGGACGGCGTGCAGCACGTCGTAGGCCAACGTCTCCTCGGCGTCGCCGCGACCGATCACGAGCGTGCGGGAGTCGGCATCCACCCGTCGAACGTCCCGGCTGTAGTGCACCTCGATGCCGTACTCGTCGAGCTTGCGGCGCAGTTCGGCGTCGATGGCGGGAATGCCGAAGGGCACGGGGTCCGGGCACACGAACACGACGCGGAGGTCCTCGCGCACCCCGATCGCCCGCCACCAGTCGCACGCGAGGTACATCGGCTTCTGGGCCGCGGCTCCGCACGAGGCGGGCTCCGGCGGCTGGGTGAAGACCACCGTGCCCGAGCGGAGGTCGCGCAGCACCGGTGACGCCTTCGCGGCGAGTTCGAAGTCGTAGTTCGAGATGCCGGTGGGGGCGGCCATCGCCTCGGGGAGACCGGGGATCTGCTCCCATGCCATGCGCATTCCGGCGCAGACCACGAGCTGGTCGTAATCGATGCGCCCGCCCGAGACGAGATGCACGCGTCGGGCATCGGCATCCACCGTGAAGGCTTCGTCGCGCAGCCACCGCACCCCCGGAGGGATGACCTCGGCCTGTGTCCGAGCGGCCTCGGACGCCCGAGCGACGCCACCCGCGATGTGCGACTGGAGGGGGGCGAAGACGTGGGTCGTGCGCGGTTCGATCACGGTGATGTCGCCGAGGCGTGCGCGGTGCAGGCGCCCGGCGACGGACAGGCCGGCGTTTCCGCCGCCGATCACGACGATGCGCGGGGATTCGGTCATGGGGGATCCTCTCGTCTCCCTCACGGTGCGGCCTCGCGCGTCCCCCGGCCAGCGCCTTGACACCGCCGCGTGCGCGGTCGACTCGTCGGGCGCGCGGTTCGACCCCGGTGGTCGCGGCGCCGACGAGGGACGCCGTCCCCGGTGGCCGTACGAAGGCGGGGGCGTGCGTGTCAAGGGGCGGGGCTCGAGGCGAGGAGCCCCGTTGGATGAGGGGACCGCCGATGTCGGCGGTGACGTGCGCCCCACGAAAGGACCCCCATGAGCGACGCTTCGATCGACCCGACCCCCGACGCCACGACCCCGGCCGCCGACGCGGGCATCGCGGGCGTGCAGCCCCTCCGCGACGGCGACACCTCCATCGAGCCCGACCCCGCGCTCGACCCCGCCCAGGCGGAGTGGGACGCGACGACCGCGCTCGACGAGGGTGCGGACCCCGCCGACATCAACCCGGCCACCGCGACGGGCGCCGACCCGGCCGAGATCCCGGCCGACGACAGCGATATCCCGCTCGAGGACATTCACCCCGACTCGACCGGCACCGACTCGCAGGGGGAGGATCCCGGTGTCGTCGAGCTCGGCGAAGAGGGCCAGGGCGACCTCGCCCCCGAAGACCTCTGACACGCCTTCGATGCCCCGGGCCCGTTCGCGGCGTCCGGGGCATCGTGCTGCGGGGGCGCCGGGTCGTGAGCGCGGTAGCGTCGGAGGGTGACGGATGCCGCGGCAGGGCCGCCCCTCGTGCGCGCGTTCTGGGGCGCCACCCACCCGGGCCCGACCCTCGTGGTCACCCTCCTCTCGCTCGCCCTCGGCGTCGCGGCGGGCGTCGAGCCGTGGCGCCTGGCCGTGCTGGTCGTCGCCGTCTTCGCCGGTCAGGTCTCGGTCGGGCTCTCGAACGACGCGATCGACGGCGCGCGCGACGCGGCGGTCGGTCGGACCGACAAGCCCATCGCCGGGGGAGCGATCACCCCGGAGCGCGCGCTCGCGGTGGCCGTGGCATCCGCGGTCCTCGCCGTCGCGCTGTCGCTCCCGCTCGGACCGGCTCTGGTCGCCGCGCACGCCCTGGCGCTCGCCTCCGCCTGGGCGTACAACGCGGGGCTCAAATCGACGCCGTTCTCGATCGTGCCGTTCGTGCTGAGCTTCGGGCTGTTCCCCTCGTTCGCGACGCTGTCGCTCTCGCCGCCCGCGCTCGCCGCGTGGTGGGCGTCTCTCGCCGGGGCGGCCCTGGGAGCGGCCGTCCACCTCACGAACGTCGTGCGGGATCTCGACGACGACAGGCGCACGGGAGTACGGGGCCTGCCGCACCGTCTGGGTGCCCGGGCGTCCGTGGCGATCGCGGCGCTGGGGATCGTGGCCGGAGCGGTCGCCGTCTTGGTCGGAACGGATGCCACGGTCACCGGCGTGGTCTTCTTCGCCGCGGTCACGGCGGTCGCCGTCGGCGTCGTCGTGCTCGTGTACGTGAGATCGCCCGGGCGGGCGGTGTTCCAGCTGACGATGCTGGCGGCGCTGCTGCTGGCGGCTCAGCTCGTCGTCTCGTGACGATCTCGTCCGTGCGGGCGTGCTCTTCCGACACGGGGCCGCACCGACCCCACGGCGGCGGCCGCACGACGTGCTGAGCTAGGCGGTCGCGGCGCGATCGAATCGCATCGCGTAGGCGCGCGCGAAAGCGGCGCCGCCCGGTCCCCGCAGGACCGTTCGCAGCGTCGCGGTCTTCGCCGCGTGGGCTGCGGGCCCCCGTGCCCGCCCGAGGAAGGTGTTCAGCGCCGCGAGTCGGGCGGCGTGCCGGGCCGAGGCGAGACGGTCGCGTTCCCACCGACCCAGGTCGTCCGCTGATCCCGTCCGCAGCCATTGCGACAGCAGGGGCGAGAGGGTCAGCGCGTCCAGCAGCCCGAGGTTCATCCCCTGGCCCCCGATGGGGCTGACCTCGTGGGCTGCGTCACCGACGACGAACACCCGTCCGCGCCGCAGAGCGGGGGCCACGGCGCGGCGGACGCGGAACATCGTCGCTTGCGGGATGTCGACATCGAGACCGGCGCGCTCGGCGACGGCGCGGCGCAGGAAGGCCGCGGCATCCGGGATCTCCTCCGTTCCGGCCCAGGCCACGAGCCGGCGCCGACCGCTCGGGAGGGGGAAGGACTCGAGCACGCCGGCGCGTTCGAGGTGCACGCGGGCGACGGGCCCGCCCGGGGCGACGACGTCCGCCATCGCGTAGCGGTCGGGGTACTCGTGCGTGCGGACGGCGCCGGGGCGGTAGACGAGCTCGCGGCCCGCCCAGCCGGAGGCGACCACGACCACCCGGGCCCGGACCTCTTCGTCGCCGCGCTGCCCGGTCGTCTGCACACGCACCGACGGGCCGTCGTCGGAGACCGCCGTCACGGTGATCCCGCGTCGGACGGGAGGCGCGAGCCGGGTGAGGATCTCGGTGGTGTCGACCTGCGGGAGGGCGGCGACGTACGGGTGACGGGCGCGGATCCGGTCGAAGCGGATCTCGGCCAGCACCGTGCCGTCGGCGCGCGCCTCGCCGCGCGCGATGCGGACGGCGCGCGAGAGAAGCTCGTCGGTCGCGCCCGAAGCCTCGAGGTGGGCCAGAACGGGGGAATGGATGCCGATGGCGCGGGTGCCGCGGCCGATCGCCGTCCGCCGCTCGACGACGTCGACGTCGACGCCGCGGACGCGGAGGTCCGCGGCGAGGGCGAGACCGACGGGGCCCGCTCCGACGACGAGGACCTCACGCACGGGAGGCCTCCCCGCGGGCGACGGCGAGGACGCGGAAGGGCGCGGGTGTCTCTACGCGCCACGGTCCTCCGAGCGCTGCGGCGAGCTCGGGAGCCCGGTAGCTGCGACGGATCGAGCGGAGGCCGTCGACGCGAAGGAACGTGCCCGCCGACAGCGGTGCGATACCGACCGCGTACAGTCCGTAGGCCAGTCGTCCGCGTGCGATGTCGGCGTGCAGGACGCTGCCCCTCGACAGGGCGAGGGAGTCGTCGGTGAAGCCTCGGAGTGCCGCAGCGTCCAGGTGGTGCAGAACGTGGTTCGACACGACGATGTCGAAGCTCTCCCCGGCCGCGAGCAGGGCCCGCGAGTCCTGTGCGACGAACCGCACCCCCGGCCG
>JAKOMY010000101.1 GCA_022702225.1 Microbacteriaceae bacterium
GCATCTGCTTCTCGTCTAGTCCGAGGACGAGCGTTCCGACGAGGAACGTGCCGATGAAGCCCAGGATGCCGATGTTGATCGGACGAAGCGTCGCGATGACGACCATCGCGAAGAGGGCGAGGATGGAAATGAGTTCTGGTGACATCTTTGTCTCCCGAGGATGAAGGCGAACGTCCGCGTTACCGGTTGTCCGCCGGATTGATCATGGAACGAGAACGGCGGTTTCGGCCAGGGCCGGGACGAAGCCGACGAGTTGTTCGGTCGGCAGCGTGACGGACGCATCGGCGAGTCGACGTGCCGTGCGCACGACGCCGACCGCCGGCGATTCGCCTCGGCGCCCCGCCTGGGTGGTGATGACGCCTGACGGCGTCCGGAACGAGACGGCCCCCGGCTCGCGAGATGCGGCGAGTCGATGGACGACGGTGCCCTCCGTGGTCGCGGCCAGCGTCAGGGCGACGCTGCCGGTGATCGCCAGGGCGGGGTGGGTCTTTCCCATCGACATCATGACCACGCCGAGATCGTGGTCGTCTCCGCGCGGAGCGGACACGAGTGCGACTTTCGGAATCGCCTTCGCCGCCTCCTGCGGAGTCGTGGCCAGACGCATGCGCACCGCCGCCTCGCGCCGGATGCCGTCGATCCGGGCCAGGAGGTCGGGGCGGCTGTCGATGTCGGCCGGGCTCTCGAACCCGCTGAGCCCGAGCGATGAGGCCGTCACGGCGACGACCGGCGCGCCCGCGTCGATGAGCGTCACCGGCACGCCGCCGATCGACTCGGCCGTCCGACCGGTGGGGAGCAGGCTGCCCGTCGTTCGACCAGCCGGATCGACGAACCACAGCGTGACCGCGAGCCCCGCGTGGGGGACGCCCGCAATTCGCGCGTCTCCCGACTCGGAGAAGTTTCCGCCGGGCGTGGGCACGTCGGAGACGATGAGCTGGCCCGTGTTGGTGTTGTGGATGCGGACGGCCGTTCGTTCTCCTCTCGGCTGGAGCCATCCAGCGTGCAATGCATACGGCGCGATCGCCGCGGAACAGTTGCCGCAGTTGCTCGACCAGTCCACGCGGGAATCGGCGAGTCCGATCTGGGCGAAGGAGTAGTCGATGTCGGCGTCGTCGCGCCGGCTGGGTGCGAGGATGACGGCCTTGCTGGTGGTGGAGGTTCCGCCGCCGATCCCGTCGATCTGCCGTCCGTCGGGGCTACCGTACAAGCGCAGGAGCACCTCGTCGATCGGGGCGCCGACCCGTTCGAGGTCGTCTCGGCGGAAGACCCAGCACTTGCTGGTTCCGCCTCGCATGAGCGTCGCAGGAATGTCGAGCATCAAAGCCTCCTCGGTGGATCGGGCTCCATACTCGTCCGAGCAAGGCTTCATAAAAACAGGCACTTGCTTCATCGGGGTACCGTCTTGCTTAACCCTCGCCAGGTCCGCAAAAACGCTCTTCGCGAGTGGATATGGGCTACGAAGACGGTCTCAGCGCCCTGCTATGCGTGTAGGTTTGCTTAACGCACATTTACCGAAGGCCGGGAGGCTGCACACAAAAGTCGGAGGTTCCATGCTCGACGTTCGTCGCCTCTCCGTGCTCGTGACCATCCTCGACAGCGGCTCCCTGACGGCTGCCGCGAAGACGCTGGGCTACTCCACGTCGGCTCTCTCGCAGCAATTGCAGCGCCTGGAGCAGGAGGTCGGCCAGCCGCTCGTCCGCCGGCAGCCCCGCGGCGTGATCGCGACCGAGGCCGGGGCCCTCCTCGCGGGGCACGCTCGCTACATCCTCCGCCGTCTGCAAGCCGCCGAATCGGAACTGGGCGAGCTCGCCGGCCTTCGCCGCGGAAGGATCGCGGTCGGGACTTTCCCGACCATCGGCAGCACGCTCATGCCGATCGCCATCAGCCGTTTCCGCCGTGACTATCCGCAGGTCCGGCTCGACGTGCAGAGTGCGAGGTTCGACGAGCTCGTGGCGTCCCTGCTCGAGAACACCATCGGCCTGTCGCTGCTGTGGGACTACGAATGGAACCGCATCGACGAACCCGACCTGTCGGTGACCCCGCTCTTCGAGGACCCGACCGTGCTCGTCGTCTCGCAAGATCACCGTCTCGGCCGAGCCCGACAGGTCAGCATGTCGATGCTGCGACACGACGAGTGGATCGTTCGCAAACGCGACCATCCGGTCGCCGAAGTGCTGGAGCGCAGCACGCGCGCAGCCGGGTTCACTCCGACGATCGCCTTCGAGGCGAACGACTATCAGGAGGCGCTCGCGATGGTCAGCGTCGGACTCGGCGTAGCCCTGGCCCCACGGACCGCGGTGCAGTCCGCGCGGCCCGACGTGAGGATCGTCAGCCTGGGCCAGGAAGCGCCCTCACGACGCGTCGTCGTCGCCCACCGCAGCGACCGCGTACGGCCCCCGGGCGAGCGCGCGATGCACCAGATCCTCGTCGAGGTCGCCCGCGAGCACCTGACGACAGGGTGAGGCACGCCGCGCGGAGCGGCGCAGACGTCGAGCGGCCGGATGACGTCGAACATCGCCGGGGAGCACCCGTCACTGCCCTGACTCTCGCCGGCCGGGCGGCCTCATCACGGCGAATCGTCGGGGACCGATGCCGTGCTGCCGAGGCCCGATCCCGTCGCGCCCCCAGCCCGCCGCGTACCGGGCGGCGACACCGAGGCCGATCTTGCCGGCGTAGTTGGTCTCCCAGTTCTCGAACCGACGGGCATCGTCGCGCACGACGTAGCTGTCGGGGCCCGTCCAGCGTGCCGCGTGCAGGTCGAGGAAGGGCGGCTCGATGCGGTCGAGGAAGCTCTCGCGCACGTACAGGAAGCCGGTGCCGCGGGGGCTGCGCAAGAACTCGCGTCCCGTGCCCGAGAGCACGTCGCATCCGACGCTCCGGCGTTGTTCAGGTGCGCGACATGCGCGGTTCCCGGGGTCTCGAAGCGGGCGCGCGACACATCGCTCGGTGTGAGCAGCCGTCTGTTCAAGCAGACTTCCGGCTGCGCCGAGGACCGTATCCGCGAACTTAGTCCAGCAGCAGCGCCGGCTCCTCCAGCACGGATGCCACATCCGCGATGAACCGCGAGATCCCGTCGCCGTCGACCACGCGGTGATCGAACGAGCCCGACACCGTGGTCACCCAGCGGGGGCGAACCTCGCCGTCGACGACCCACGGCTTCTGGCGGATCGCGCCGAGCGCGATGATGCCCGCCTCGCCGGGGTTGATGATCGGGGTGCCGGCATCCACTCCGAACACGCCGATGTTGGTGATCGTGAAGGTGCCGCCCGTCTGGTCCGCCGGGCTCGTCTTGCCCTCGCGCGCGGTGAGGGTGAGGTGCTCGAGCGCCTTGGCGAGCTCGCGCGTATTCATCGACTGCGCGTCCTTGATGTTCGGCACCAGCAGGCCGCGCGGGGTCGCCGCGGCGATGCCGAGGTTCACGTAGTGGCGCACCGAGATCTGCGCGCCGTCCTCGGTGTCGACCCACGCGGCGTTGATCATCGGCGTGCGGCGCAAGGCCCAGATCACGGCGCGCGCCATGATCAGCAGGGGCGAGATCTTGACGTCGGCGAAGTCGGGTGAGGCCTTGAGACGCTTGACGAGCTCCATGGTGCGCGAGGCGTCGACGTCGACCCACACCGACACGTGCGGCGCCGAGTAGGCGCTCGAGGTCATCGCGTTCGCGGTGGCCTTGCGGACGCCCCGGACGGGGATCGACTCCTCGCGGGCGTCGGAGGCGGGGGCGGATGCCGTGGGCGCGGCCGGCGCGGGGGCGGCCACCGGGATTGTCTCCTCGCGCACGGCGCCCCACGCGGGGGTCTCGATGTTGCGGAAGACGCTCGCCTGCTCGGCGTGCTTCACCACGTCGTCGCGGGTGACCTCGCCGGCGAGGCCGCTCGGAGTGACGGCCGACAGGTCGACGCCCAGGTCGCGCGCGAGCTTGCGGATCGGGGGCTTGGCGACGACACCGACGGATGCCTTGACCGGGCGCTCCGCGGGCTTGCGACGACGCGACGACACCGCCCCACCGGTGCCGTAGCCGACGAGGACCGCTCCGCCGGGGTCGCTGGGCTCAGGGACGCTGACCGGGGCCGCGG
>JAKOMY010000136.1 GCA_022702225.1 Microbacteriaceae bacterium
ACGCGGTCGTCGAGCACGGCCGCAGCATCGCTGTCGAGGAAGACGCGCGCTCCGGCGTTCTCGACGACGGCGTCGTCCGGCTGGGGGCCGTCGACGACCGACAGCGCGAACTGCGACTCGGGGGAGCCCGCACCTTCGATGCGGACGCCGCCCTGGGCGGCATCCGGGAACTGGGCGGTGATGGTCTTCACGGCGGTCGTGGCCTCTTCGGTGAGCGTCAGCATGGTGACTCTCCTTCTCTGATCGACGACAGGAATCAGCCACGATGCCGAGAATCCCGGTCGTCCTCAAGCTCACGCGACCATTGCCAGGGTTTTCCCACCGGCCCCTCGACGGCTCTCAGGGGAGGAGCCCGGCGCGCCGCGCGCGGGTCACCGCCGCGTGGCGGGTGGACGCGTCGAGCTTCGCCATCGCCGAGGCCAGGTACGACTTGACGGTGGTCTCCCGCAGGTGCAGCGACGCCGCGATCTCCCCGTTCGTCGACCCCACCGCGGCACAGGCGAGCACGTCGATCTCTCGCCTGGACAGGTGGATGTCGGGGTCGGATGCCGTCTCACCGGCGTCCCCGGTCAGGGCGGCGAGACGCGCCTCGACGTTCTCGAGTCGGCGCCGTACCTCGTCGTCGTTGACCGTCGCCGCGATGCTGCGCAGCTGGGCATAGCTCTCGCGGATCTCTTCGCGGGCGCCCGCTCCGAGACCGCCCTCGGGCCCGGGGGTCGAGGCGAGGCGCCGGTCGACCTCGGCACGCACCCGCAGCTCGGTGCCGAGCTCGCCGGCCACATCGAACGCGGGGCGCGCCTCGATATCGCCGACCGGCGATTGCGCCCACGACCCGCAGTAGAGGACGCCGCGCGCAGCCCCGCTGACGAGCACGGGAACCGCGAACAGGGTCGCGATCCCCTCGCCCAGGATGGCGCGGTCGTAATCGTGGGTGATGGAGCGCGACGTGCGGTAGTCGAGGGTCATGCGCGGGCGTCGTTCGACGAGCGCGCGACCGCCGAGTCCGCGCGATGCGTGCACGACGAGCCCCTCGATGCTGCGCGTGCGCGCGCCGACGATGGTGGTGACGTGGACGGCGCCGTCGTGCTCCAGGCCGCCGAAAGCGACGGGAAAATGCGTGCGACGGGCGAGCTCGGTGACGGCGTGCGACACGAGCGTCGCATCGTCTCGAAGTGTGGAGGGTGCAGTCACGCACTACCTACTTCCGGGGGTGACGGCTTCGTCGCCGCGTTTCGTAGCGTCGACCCTATCACCGGGGAAGCAGCGGCCGACCCGGACTTTTCCGCCGTTCGGCGCAGCGTTGCGCCGTACTCATGAGGCAAGGAGGCCACATGACGGACCGTCGCATCGACGAAGCCCACCAGGGCGGCGTCGACTACATCGCGGTCGAGGAATCCGCCCCGTTCCGGGAGTTGAAGAAGCGCCAGCGCAGCTTCGTCTTCCCGCTCGCGGTGGCGTTCCTCGTCTGGTACTTCGTCTACGTTCTGCTGTCGTCGTTCGCGCCGGAGTTCATGGCGCAGCCGGTGTCGGGCGCCATCACCGTGGGGCTCGTGCTGGGCCTCGCGCAGTTCGTCACCACGTTCGCCATCACCATGGGCTACGTGGCCTACGCCAACCGGCGCCTCGACCCGGGCGCCGAGGCGCTGCGCGTCGAGCTCGAGCGCGCGGACGGGGGTCGTTCATGAACGACATCCTCGCGAGCGTCGAGGCGGCCGTGCAGACCGTCGAGAACAATCCCGTGCTGAACATCTCGATCTTCGGCGCCTTCGTGGCCGTGACGCTGTTCATCGTCATCCGGGCCAGTCGCAACAGCAAGACGGCGGCCGACTATTACGCGGCGGGCCGCTCGTTCACCGGTCCGCAGAACGGCTTCGCGATCGCCGGTGACTACCTTTCGGCGGCGTCGTTCCTCGGGATCGTCGGGGCCATCGCGATCAACGGCTACGACGGCTTCCTCTACTCGATCGGGTTCCTCGTCGCGTGGCTGGTCGCGCTGCTGCTGGTCGCCGAGCTCATGCGCAACACCGGCAAGTTCACGATGGCCGACGTGCTGTCGTTCCGCCTCAAGGAGCGGCCGGTCCGGATGGCCGCGGCCATCACCACGCTCGCGGTCTGCTTCTTCTACCTCCTCGCGCAGATGGCCGGAGCCGGTGGCCTCGTGTCGCTGTTGCTGGGCATCACGGAGCGCGTCGGTCAGTCGATCGTCGTCGCCGTGGTCGGCATCCTGATGATCGTCTACGTCCTCATCGGCGGCATGAAGGGAACCACCTGGGTGCAGATCGTCAAGGCGTTCCTGCTCATCGGCGGCGCGATCGTGATGACGGTCTGGGTGCTCGCGATCAACGGCTTCAACCTGAACACGCTGCTCGAGAGCGCCGTCGCGGCCTCTCCCAAGGGCGATGCGATCCTGGCGCCGGGCCTGCAATACGGCAAGAACCCGTGGGACTTCATCTCGCTCGCCCTCGCCCTCGTGCTGGGTACCGCGGGTCTTCCCCACGTGCTGATGCGCTTCTACACGGTGCCGACGGCCAAAGAGGCGCGTCGCTCAGTCGTGTGGGCCATCTGGTTGATCGGGCTGTTCTACATCCTCACCCTGGTGCTCGGCTACGGCGCCGGCGCGATGGTCGGAGCCGAGACGATCCTCGGCGCCCCCGGCGGCGTCAACGCCGCAGCTCCGCTGCTCGCCCTGGCCCTCGGCGGACCGCTGCTTCTCGGCTTCATCTCGGCGGTGGCGTTCGCGACGATCCTCGCGGTGGTGGCGGGTCTCACGATCACCGCTGCCGCCTCGTTCGCTCACGACATCTACGCGAACGTCGTGAAGAAGGGGAACGTGCCCCCGGACGGCGAGGTCAAGGTCGCGCGGCGCACGGTCATCGTGATCGGTGTGCTCGCAATCCTCGGCGGCATCGGCGTGCAGGGGCAGAACGTCGCGTTCCTCGTCGCCCTGGCCTTCGCCGTGGCGGCGTCGGCCAACCTGCCGACGATCCTCTTCTCGCTGTTCTGGCGCCGCTTCACCACTCGCGGGGCGGTCTGGAGCATGTACGGCGGTCTCGGCTCGGCTCTCGTGCTGATCTTCCTCTCGCCGGTGTTCTGGGGAACCCCCACGAGCGTGTTCGCCGACACGGGGGTGGCGATCTGGCCGCTGAACAACCCCGGAATCGTGTCGATCCCGCTCGGGTTCTTCCTCGGCTGGCTCGGTTCGGTCACCTCGCGGACGCCGGAAGACCCGCGCAAGGCCGCGGAGATGGACGTTCGCTCGCTCACGGGCTACGGCGCCGAGAAGGCGTCGAGCCACTGACCGACCGATGCCCGGTCTCGCTGCGGCGGGGCCGGGCATCGTCGTGCCCGGGCGCCGACGTCCACTCGGGCTCAGGTCGAGGTGAGCAGCGTCTCGGCGAGCATCGCGTCGCTCTCGAGCGAGAGCAGGTACTCCTTGACCTCGGGGTGTCC
>JAKOMY010000200.1 GCA_022702225.1 Microbacteriaceae bacterium
GCCGCATGGACGTCATCTTGGTTCCCGGTCTCTGGCTCGACGCGTCGTCGTGGGACGACATCACCCCCGCCCTCGAGGCGGCCGGCCATCGTCCGCATCCGTTGACTCTGCCTGGCCCCGCCGCAGGCGACCTGGTCGTCGACGACTGGGTGGACGCTGTCGTCGGTGAGATCGATCGATTCGACGACCGCGTGGTCCTGGTCGGACACTCCGGTGGCGGCAACGTCGTCTGGGGTGCGGCCGACCGCCGGCCCGACCAGGTCGCGCGCGTCATCCTCGTCGACACGATCGTGCCGCATCCGGGCGCGATGATCTCCGAATTCCCCATCGAGGACGGTGTCGTGCACTTCCCCGGGTGGGACTTCTTCGACGAAGACGACGTCGCCGACCTCGACCCACAGACGCGAGAGCGCACCGCGCAGCAGGTCGTCGATGTGCCCGGCCGCGTGCCGAGCTCGCGGATCACCCTGAGCGACGAGCGGCGATTCACCGTGCCCGTGACGATCCTGTCGGGGCAGCTCGATGCAGAAGCCCTCCCGCGGGTGCTCGCCGAGTGGGGTGCGTACGCCGAGGAGGTCGACCGCCTCGACAGTCTCGAGGTCGTGCGGCTCGGCTCCGGCCACTGGCCGCAGTTCTCGCAGCCCCAGCGGTTCGCCGAGAAGCTGGTCGCCGCGGTGCGGTGAGAAACCGGGCCCGATCGATAGGGCGATGGTGTCGCGCCGGGCCTTCGGGTTCTGGGGTGAGCCGGACTCCCGGCGTCAGTGCCCCATGCCGAGGCCGCCGTCGACCGGAATCACGGCACCCGAGATGTACGCGGCGTCGTCACCGGCGAGCCACGTGACGACTCCGGCGACCTCGTCGGGAGAGGCGAAACGTCCGGCGGGGATGTTCTTCTTGTACTCGGACTGGGTGTCGGCGGGAAGCTCGGCCGTCATGTCGGTCTCGATGAAGCCCGGTGCCACGACGTTCGCCGTGATCCCGCGACCGCCGAGTTCCCGCGTGAGCGAGCGGGCGAAGCCGACGAGCGCGCTCTTGGAGGCGGCGTAGTTGATCTGACCGGCCGAACCGTAGAGCCCCACGACACTCGAGATGAGGATGACACGACCCCAGCGCGCCTTGAGCATGCCCTTGGAAGCGCGCTTGACCACGCGGAAGGCGCCACCGAGGTTGGTGTTGACGACGCTGTCGAAGTCGTCCTCGCTCATGCGGAGCAACAGGGTGTCCTTCGTCACACCGGCGTTCGCTACGACCACTGCGATCGGGCCGAGCTCGGCTTCCACCTGGGTGAAGGCGGCGTCCACGGCGGCGGCGTCGGTCACGTCGGCGCGCACGGTCAGGGTTCCCTCGGGGCCCTCACCGGAGCGGGCGGTCACGGCGACCTTCCATCCCTCGGCGACGAAACGCTCGGCGATGGCTCGACCGATGCCCCGGTTTCCTCCGGTGACGACGACGACGCGGTCCTGGGACATGGTGAGACTCCTGCGCTTGCGGTGACGGAACCGCCCTAGCCTACCGAGGCGACTCCCCCGCCTCGCCCGCCGAGGTTTGACACGGGGTCTGCGCCGCTGGAACGCTGGAGGAACGCGCGACGAAAGGGGCTCCCGTGAGCGACGACCGCACCACCGACCCGCAGCATCCCGAGCACATCGGGTCCGACAACGCGAACGGCGGCGACCAGCCGTCGTCGCCGTACGCTCCGCAGAGCGATACGCCCCCGGCTCCCCCGTACGAGGCAGCAGGGACGTCGGCGTCCGCGGCACCTACCGGCGCTTCTGCGGACACCGCTGCGCCGTACGGGACCCCGGCGCCGGAAGCCCCGGCATCCCACACACCCGCGCCCGAGGCCCCCGCCTACGGCGCACCCGCGCCCGAGGCCGGCGCAGCATACGGCGCGCCCGCCTACGGCGCACCGGCGTACGGGCAGCCCACGACCTCGACCTACGGACAGCCCGCGTACGGTGCCCCGAACGCGGCGTACGGGTACGGGGGCGCCTACGCCGCCCCCGCGCGCACCAACGTTCTCGCGATCGTGTCGCTGGTGGCATCCCTCGTCGGCTTCGTGCTCATCCTCCCGGTGGTGGGATCGATCGCCGGTGTCATCATGGGGCACATCTCGCTCAAGCAGATCAAGGAGCGGGGCGAGCGCGGCCGCGGAATGGCGCTTGCGGGCGTCATCATCGGCTACGTGACGCTCCTGTTCGTCATCCTCTTCATCATCGGGATCTCGATCCTCATCGCCGGCAGCGCCGGTTCCAGCGGCTCGCGCTACGGCGCCTGACGGTCGCGATCAAGCCGCCGGGCGCTCAGGCGCCCGGCGGCTTGTCACGATGTCGAAGAGTCGGCGCGAGAGCGCACCCTGTGTCATCCCCACGGGCGTACCCTGATACCACTGTGAAGACATCGCACACCGCTCAGTCCGCGACGTCGCTCCCCAAGGCACCGAGGGAGGACGCCGATTCCCGTTTCACCAAGTACATGGTGATGATGGGGATCCGCATCGCGTGCTTCATCGCGATGGCCGTCATCACTCCCTACGGCTGGTACACCTTCGTGTTCGCGGCCGGAGCGATCTTCCTGCCCTATCTCGCCGTCATCGTCGCCAACGTCGGCGCCGACCAAGGCTCCACCGAGGCGATCAACCCCGAGCGCGCGATCGAAGCTCCCTCGGCCGCCCCCGCTCCCGCAGGCGCTGCCGAGGGCCCGCTCGTCATCCGTATCGCCGAGACCCCGCGCCTCGACCCTCCGCGCGACGACCGCTCGTGAGCGACGAGCCCGCCGAATGCTCGCGGGCCGGATGCCGAGAAGCCGCCGTCTGGGCGATCCACTGGCGCAACCCGCGCATCCACGCGGCCGACCGCCGCAAGACCTGGGTCGCCTGCGACGAGCACGTCGTCTATCTGCGCGAGTTCCTCAGCGCCCGCGACTTCCCCGTCGAGGTCGCCGCCCTCTCGAGCGATCGCGCGTGAACGCCTTGCCGTCGGACGTACCCTGGAAGACGTGGTCTGTTCGGTCGAGATGAACGTGCGCATCGAGAGGTGCCCGCGATGAGCGCGCGTGAGATGCCCGCGGCCGGGCGCTGGGCGATCTACGTCGGTATCGCGATCCTCTTCGCGATCGCCTGCGGGTTCCTCTCGAACTGGCAGTTCTCGCGCAACGCCGAGCGCAGCGAGCAACTGCAGCTCGTCGCCGACAACTACGACGCGACCCCGGTCCCCCTCGCGGAGTTGCTCGCCCCCGGCGCCGAGATGAACCCGGGAGACGAGTGGCGTCCCGTGCGCATGCAGGGGCAGTACCTCGCCGACGAGCAGCTGCTGGTCCGCAACCGCGCGCACGGGGGCTCGGCGGCCTTCGAACAACTCGTGCCGTTCCGACTCGACGACGGCCGCACGTTCCTCGTGGACCGCGGTTGGCTCCCCCCGGGCAACCAGCAGTCGGAACCCGACGACATCCCCGCGCCGCCCTCCGGCGACGTGACCGTCGAGGTCCGTCTGCGCCCCGAAGAGGCCGCCCCGACCTCGGGTCGCACCGCCGAGGCGGGTCAGGTACCCACCATCAATCTCGGACTCGTGGAGGAGCAGACCGGCCCCATCGAGCAGGGCGCGTACGGCCTGCTCATGTCGGAATCCCCCGCTCCCGCGACCGCCCCCGCCCCGGTCGATCCACCGAGCAACGACCCCGGACCGTACCTCTCGTACGCGGTGCAGTGGATCCTCTTCGCCGTGATGGGCTTCGGTTTCATCACCTACGTGATCATCAACGAGCGCAAGCTCCGCCGCGAAGAGGACGAAGACGAGGACGACGAGGACGCGCTGGTCGAACCCCTCCCCTC
>JAKOMY010000206.1 GCA_022702225.1 Microbacteriaceae bacterium
CCGGGCGAGGGTGGGGTCGTGCAGCACGACCACGTCGCCGTCGGCGGTGAGCCGCACGTCGATCTCGACGACGGCCGCGCCCTTGGCGAGGGCCGACCGCACCGCCGGAAGGGTGTTCTCGCGCAGGGCCCACGAGTCTCCGCGGTGCGCGCAGGCGCGGGACCCGGCGGGACGCGTCATGCCGTCACCCCCGCCCGGCGCTCGACGAGACGACCGTCGCGGTACACGAGCGCCGAGGCGATCGACGCATACCCGCCCGCTCCGACCTGGGGCGGCACCCCCGGCACGAAGGCGTCGAGGGTCGCGTCGTCGCGGCGCAGCCGCACCCGGTGGAAGTGGCCGTGCGGCACGACGCGCTCGACGCGCGCCGGCCGCGCGCCGGGCCGGGCATCGAGCGTGAAGACGACGTCTTCGGGCCGCACTCCCACGACGGCGGACCCCTCGACGATGCCGACGCCGTCGAACTCGCCCTCGATCCGGTTGAGCGATCCGATGAAGGTCGCGACGAACTCGGTCGCGGGCCGCTGGTACAGCTCTCCGGGCGCGCTGAACTGCTCGACGCGACCCGCGTTCATCACGGCCACGCGATCCGAGATCGACAGGGCCTCTTCCTGGTCGTGCGTCACGACGACCGTGGTGATGCCGAGCCTCTGCTGCAGGTCGCGGATCTCTTCGCGCACCTTGACCCGCAGTTTCGCGTCGAGGTTGCTGAGCGGCTCGTCGAGCAGCAGCACCTCGGGCTCCTGCACGAGCGCACGGGCCAGGGCGACGCGCTGCTGCTCACCGCCCGAGATACGCGGCGGGCGCGAGTCGCGGTGGTGCAGCAGGTTCACCAGCTGCAGCACGGCGTCGACGCGCTCGGCGACCTCGGCGCGCGGGAGGCGGCGCAGCCGCAGCGGATAGGCCACGTTCTTGGCCACGGTCATGTGCGGCCACAGCGCGTAGTTCTGGAACACCATCGCGCTCGGTCTCTTGTCGGGCCCGAGCCGGGTCACGTCGCGGCCCGCCATCTCGATGCCGCCCGCGTCGGGGGCGAGGAAGCCGGCGATCATGCGCAAGGTCGTCGTCTTGCCGCATCCCGACGGCCCGAGCAACGACACCAGCTCGCCCCGCTGCACCGTGAGATCGAGGTCGTCGATGATGGTCCGCCCGCCCAGGGTCTTGCGCAGCGAAGTAAGCCGCAGCCCCTCGGAAGGGTCGGAGGCGCCCGCGGGGGCGACAGAGGTCGGATCGACCGCGATGGTCACAGCATGCTCCTTCATTTGAGCTGGAATCCTTCGGCCAGCTGACCGCCCATCACGTGCTTGCGCACGGCGAGCAGCAGCACCACCGAGGGGATGGCGAGCAGGATCGAGAACACGGCGGCGACCTGCTTGGGGAAGTTGAGGACGAGGGAGTACATCTCGGTCGGCATCGTCACGATGTCGGGGGCACCGACGAGATAGGTGCCCTGGGCCTCGTCGAAGGCGGCGAGGAAGGCCATGACACAGCCCACGAGGATGCCGGGCAGAGCCATCCGCAGCGTGACGGTCACGAAGACGCGCACTCGCGAGGCGCCCGCGTCGCGCGCCGCCTCTTCGAGCGACCGGGGCACCGACGCGAACGCTGCGGCCGGGATCCACGTCATGAAGACGATGGTGCCGAGCAGCTGCACGACCACCACCCCCGCGACCGTGTTCATCAGCCCGAGGGCGTAGTACAGCGAGGCGAGCGTGGCGAACAGGCCCATCTTCGGAAAGGCGTTCGTGGCGAACAGGCCGATCAGGAACAGCCGCCGCCCGGGGAACTCGAACCGCGCGAACGCGTACGCCGCCGGCAGGCAGATCACCGCCGCGACCACGACCACGATCGGGGTGATGGCGAGGGAGCTCTGGATCGACGACGCGAGCTGCGGGTCGGTCAGCACGGTCGACCACCAGCGCAGCGTCCATGAGTCCGGCAGCAGGTGCGGATACGTCCACGTGTCGGCGAAGGCGTGGGCGCCGAGCCAGACGAGCGGCCCGAGCACGAAGACCAGCAGGACGACGGCGAACAGCACGGCGGCCGAGGTGCGCAGGGCCGCGGCGAGCACGCGGGGCATCAGACCTTCCCCTCACGACGGGCGGTGCGGAAGTTGGCCCACACGTACAGGGCGCCGATTCCGGATGCCGCGGCGAAGACGACGAAGGCCATGACGATCGACTGCTGCGGTTCGTTGTACGACGTGAACGAGTTCGCCAGCGCCACCCCGAGCATCGTCGGGGCATTGGGGCCGGTGAAGTACGGCACGGTGTACGAGCCGATCACCCCGATCGCGGTGAACGTCACGGCGATGACGATGGGCACCGCGCTCATCGGCACGAGGACGGTCCGCACGATGCGGACCGTTCCGGCCCCGGCATCTCGGGCTGCCTCGATCATGGCATCCGGGATCGACTGCAGACCCGACGTGATCATGAGCACGGCGAAGGGCAGCGACGTCCACGCCGAGCCGATGACCACGGCGACCGGGGTGTACGCCCACACCGGCGCGTCGAGGCCGACCGCCGCGAACAGGCTGGTCAAGAAGCCGTCGGCCGAGTAGAAGGTCAGGATCGCCCACGACGCGATGACGACGGGGATGAACAGCGGCACGATCGCGACCGCCGAGAGCAGCCGCGCCAGGAACCCGCCGTGCAGGCGCAGGAAGAGGCCGATGCCGCCGGCGAGCACGAGCACGATCACGGTGCTGGCCAGGGTGACGCCGAGTGTCAGGCCGAGGTTCTGCCAGAAGTCGTCGGCGCCGAACACGTCGCCGTAGGCGGCCAGCGTGGGCATGGCGCCGTCGGCGCGGTGGACGTTCTGCCCCACCGCGGCGATGACCGTGTTGAGACCACCGGTGAACCCGACGCTGAACGCGAGCGCGGTGATCACCGGCACGCCCACGAACAGGGCGATCACGAGCACCGGGGGAAGCGCGAGCAGGAAGCCGGCCGTCGCCGCCCGCCGAGCCGGATGGGCTCGACGGACGGCGGGGCGCGCCACCCGCTGTGCGGTGGCGGCGGTCATCACTTGCCGGGGACCTTCTGGGCCCACGCCTTGTTCATGTCGGCCGCGTTGGCCGCGAAGTACCCGGGGCGCAGGTTCGCGATGTCGGCGTTCGCGAACGTGGACTGCACCGACGCCGGCAGCTTGTCGAGCGAGATCACGGGGTAGCCCGAGATGCTGTCGGCGACGAGCGCCTGAGCCGTGGGCGAGAGTACCCAGGCGAGCAGCTTCTGGGCATCGGCCTGACGCGGCGACGCCGCGGGGATGCCGAGGTAGCTGGCGCCGCCGGTGAACGAGGGGTCCGAGATCTGGGTGTAGGCGATGTTCGAGGGGATCTGGCCGTTCTTCACGCCGGTCACGAACTGATCGCTCCACACGGGCGCCATCGAGATCTGCCCGCTCGACAGCAGGTCGAGCACCTGGCTGTTGCCGTTGGGGTAGACGCCCTTCTGGTAGACCGACGCGTTCAGGCCGGCGAGCGTGGCGAACCCGGTGCTCCACTCGCTCTCCAGATCGGGGGCGGCCTCGGTGGCGAGCTTGGTGCGGTCGTCCGCCGAGATGCTCTGGTCGAGCACGGTCGTCACGAACGAGGCGCCGCTGCCGCCCGTGCTGGGGGCGCAGTAGGTGAAGCGACCGGGGTTGGCTGCGATCCAGGCGAGCAGGTCGGCGAGGGTCTTCGGCGGGGTGGCGACCGTCTTGGTGTCGTAGGCGAGCACGACGCTCGATCCCCGGTAGGGCACGCCGCCGTTGCCGCCGGCCTGCACGAGAGCTGCGGGTACGTCGGAGAGCGCGGGCACCTGGTCGGCGGTCACGGGGGTGAGCAGACCCGATGCCGCGACCTGGGTCACGAAGCCCGCGTCGACGAGGTCGTAGCCAGGGTCCTGGTGCTGCACCGTCGCGGCGGTGAGCTTGGCCACGGTCTGCTGGTCGTGTGCGCCGTGCAGGTCGAAGTCGACCTTGACCGTGTAGCCGGGGTTGTCCTTCTCGAACGCGGGGATGAGCGTCTTCTGCCAGAGGTCCTGGATGTTGGTGTCGGCGCTGAGGAAGACGGTGAGGGTCTTGTCGGACCCGTCGGACGACGAGCCGTTCGAGCCGCTCTGGCTGCAGCCGGCCAGGGCGAGCCCGACGGCCGCGACGGCGGCGAGGGAGGCGATCAGGCGAGGACTTTTCACGGGGTTCTCCTGTGAGAGGAAGGGGTTCGGGTGCGTCGTCCCGTCGGTGGCGAGGACGAACGGTGTCACGCTAACTCGGCCGCTCATTTGTGGCGTAGCGTCGCGGGGAGGTTTCATATGAGCATCCGCAGTCGTTCAATCGGCGTTAATGTGAGCGCAAATGAGCATCGAGAGAGTGTGATCGACCTCAAAAGGAGTGCTGTGCTGACCCATCAACGCGAGGCGGCGATCCTCGAACGACTCGAGGCCGTCGGGAGCGTGACCGTCGATGAGCTGTCCCGCCTGCTCGACGTGAGCGGGACGACCATCCGTCGCGATCTCGAACGTCTCGAGCTGGGCGCCCGGCTGCGCCGTGTGCACGGCGGAGCGACCGTCGCCCGCACCCGGGAGCCGGGCGCGGACGGCGAGCTCGACGACGACACCCGCGAGAAAGAGGCCATCGCGCGCGCCACGGCGGGCTCGATCGCCGACGGTCAGGTGGTGCTGCTCGACATCGGCATCACCACGCTGCGACTGGCGCGGCATCTGCGCGGGCGACCGGTCACGGTCATCACGAACAGCCTCGCGGTGCTCGACGCCCTGCGCGACGACGACGTCGTGACACTGGTGCTGCTGGGCGGCATGATCGGCGCCAAGACGCGGACGCTCATCGGCCCGCTCACCGAGGAGTCGCTGGCCCGTGTGCACGCCGACGTCGCCGTGATCAGCAGCACCGGGATCAAGCCCGAGGGGGCCGTCGTGACCGACCTGACGCACGAGGCCAGCATCAAGCGGCGCATGCGCGAGGTCGCCGACCGGTCGATCCTCGTCGCGAACACGTCGAAGTTCCCCGGCAGCGGCTCGTACCGGATCGCGTCGCTGTCCGACTTCGATGCGATCGTCACGACCGACCGGGCGGATGCCACGACCCTCGCCGCCGCCGCTCGTGCGGGTGTCGAGATCGTCCGGGCGTGACCCGCAGCGCAGGTACGGCTCGAACCCTTACCCTGGTCGCGTGCGTACCCGACTGATCTCGGCGGCCCTCGCCGCCTCCGCCCTCCTCCTGCTCACCGGTTGCGCGAGCGCCCAGACGGCGCCCGCGACCGAAGCCTCGGTGAGCGCCCCGTCACCCACGACCGCCGGCTGCGCGTACACGGCGTCGGGCCAGGCCGCCGCGCCCGTGACGGCGCCGCCGTCCGACGCCCGTCCGGCCGCGTCGGTGAGCGCGGTGCTGCAGACCTCGGCGGGCGACATCCCGATGACGCTCACCGGCGAGCGCACGCCCTGCACCGTCGAGAGCTTCGTGTCGCTCGCCCAGCAGAACTACTTCACCGACACGACGTGCCATCGCCTGACCACGTCGGGTATCTACGTACTGCAGTGCGGCGACCCCACGGGCACCGGCATGGGCGGCCCGGGCTACCGGTTCGGCGACGAGCTCGACGGCACCGAGACCTACCCGGCGGGAACCGTCGCCATGGCCAACGCCGGCCCGAACACGAACGGTTCGCAGTTCTTCCTCGTCTACAAGGACTCGCCGCTGCCGGCGAAGTACACCGTCTTCGGCACGCTCTCGCCCGAGGGCCTCGCGGTCGTCTCGAAGATCGCGCAGGCCGGGGTCTCGGGCGGCGGCGCCGACGGCGCCCCGGCGACGGCGGTGAAGATCTCCGGCGTGACGATCGGCTGAGGCCGTCGGGCACCGGCGGCCCACCGGCGCTCTCGCGTGTCGGCCGCGTCAGCCGTCGTGACGCTGGAGCCAGTCCAGCGCGAGTTGCCGACTCGCCTCGGCCGAGGCGGTCAAGGTGCCCGTGGTGTCGCCGGTGCCGTGTTCCAGGCCCGGGTACTCGACGTACCGGTTCGTGATGCCGCGCTCGGTCAGCAGTTCGGCGAAGACCCGGGTGCGGTCGGCGAGCACGAGATGGTCACCGGTGCCCTGATAGATCAGGGTGGGCGGGGATCCCGCCGTCACGTGGGTCGCCGAATCGGTGAAGCGGTAGCGGTCGGGGTACTGCGCGGGAGGACCTCCCACGTACCACTGCTCGACCTGGCGAGCGATCGCGGTGGTATCCCCGATCCCGGTGAGATCGACCGCGGGGTACCCGGCGACCACGGCACGCACGGTGGGCAGCGCAGTCCCCGGCGGGGAGCAGCTCGACGCGAGGGTGTGGTCTGCCGACATGTACGCGGCGTTGACCGCGAGGTTGCCGCCGGACGACAACCCCAGCGTCGCGATGCGATCGGGATCGAGATTCTGTGTGCGGCCGTCGCCGGCGATCCAGGCGAGTGAGCAGCCGATGTCGTCGACCTGCGTGTCCCACGGGTGGTACGTCGACGAGGCGAGACGGTAGTCGACGTCGAGCACCGCGTAGCCGTGCTCGGGAAGGTAGCCCGTGTAGGCGTTCGGCCCCCGGGTGCCGGTCGAGAACCCGCCTCCGTGTATCGAGACCACGACGGGCCACCCCGCTCGTGGTGCCGCGCCCGGCGGAAGGTAGAGATCGGCCTGGAGCGTGGTGCTGCCCGCCGTTCCGAGCGTGACGGTGCGGCTCGGGCCGCTGTCGAGCCCGGTGAACGGGAGCGCGGGCAGCAGTGGGCTCACCCCGAGCCCGAGCGAGCCGATCGAGACGGCCAGCAGCGCTGTGGTCGCGACCACGCCGAGCGTCCCCGCGGTTGCGGTGGCGGTCAGCCAGAACGGAAGGCGGCGGATGCCGGGCCGCGACCGCCAGAGGACGACCGCGCACACGAGGCCGACCAGCGCGACGACGAGGTTCCAGATGCCGAGCGTGTCGCGCAGCAACCCGAAGACGAGCACCACGTACTGCGTCAGCTCCGTCTGGAGCAGCCAGATGGTCCACGGCACCGGGACGAGCGCGAGCAGTTGCGCCAGAACCGTGTAGCCGATCGCGAGGAAGGCGAGGCAGGTCAGGATGACGCGGGCGGTACGGGACCGCACTCCATGCTCGCGGGAGGTCGTCACGGATTCACCGTAGCAGAACGAGACGGTACCGTTCCATTAATGCGAACGGTCGCTAGAGTGGGCGCGTGGACCAGGCGGTGAAGATCAGAGGAGCCGCGCGGCCCCGAGCGGCGACCACCGATGCAATCCGCGACGCCTGCGTGGCCGAGCTCACCGAACGCGGGTATCACGCGCTGTCGATGGAGAGCGTGGCGAGGCGCGCCGGCGTGGGAAAAGGCGCCCTGTACCGCCGATGGCCCGACCGGGCCGCGATGGTGGTGGCCGTCGTCGAAGAGATCACGCGCATCCTCCGCCCCGACCTGGCTTTCGATGACGACGACCTCGAGAGCGACCTGACGCTCTTCGCGGCATCGGTCGATCGGTGGCTGCACGACCCGCGCATCATCGCCGACCTCGTCTCGGTCGGGGTGCGCGACGCCGACTTCTCGACCGCCCTCACCGCCGCGGTCGCGGCGGTCCTGGGACCCACGCGAGAGGCGCTGCGCGAGCGGGCCGCACGACGCGGCGATCCCGATCCCGCCGACGCCATGGCCGACATCACGGGCGCGGTCTTCTGGCGGCGCGCGGTGATGCATCAAGATCTGACCGACAGCGACGTGGCGCAGCTCGCACGGCGCGCAGCGCGAGGCGCGACGATGCCGCAGGTCGACTGACCTCGCACATCACCCTCGAGGCCGGCCACGACCACCTCGCGGTCGAGTCGGGGCGTGGCATCCGTCCCCAATAGAATCGAGGGCATGTCCAAGGTCTTGCAGTCCCTTCCCGTCGGCGAGCGCGTCGGCATCGCCTTCTCGGGAGGTCTTGACACCTCGGTAGCCGTCGCGTGGATGCGCGACAAGGGCGCCATCCCCTGCACGTACACCGGCGACCTCGGTCAGTACGACGAGGACGACATCGCCTCGATCCCCGGTCGCGCCACGCAGTACGGTGCCGAGGTCTCGCGTCTCGTCGACTGCAAGACGGCACTGGTCGAAGAGGGCTTCGTCGCCCTGGCGTGCGGCGCGTTCCACATCCGCTCGGGCGGACGCACGTACTTCAACACCACGCCGCTCGGTCGCGCCGTCACGGGCACGCTGCTCGTGCGCGCGATGAAAGAAGACGGCGTCGACATCTGGGGCGACGGCTCCACGTACAAGGGCAACGACATCGAGCGGTTCTACCGCTACGGCCTTCTCGCCAACCCCGCCCTGCGCATCTACAAGCCGTGGCTCGACGCCGACTTCGTCACCGAGCTCGGCGGCCGCAAAGAGATGAGCGAATGGCTCGTCGCCCACGACTTCCCCTACCGCGACAGCGTCGAGAAGGCCTATTCGACGGATGCCAACATCTGGGGCGCCACGCACGAGGCCAAGACCCTCGAGCACCTCGACGTCTCGCTCGAGATCGTCGAGCCCATCATGGGCGTGCGCTTCTGGGACCCCGCGGTCGAGATCGAGACCGAAGACGTCACGGTCGAGTTCGAGGCCGGTCGCCCGGTCGCCATCAACGGCACGCGCTTCGCCGATCCCGTCGAGCTCGTGCGCGAGGCGAACACGATCGGTGGCCGCCACGGCCTGGGCATGAGCGACCAGATCGAGAACCGCATCATCGAGGCCAAGTCGCGCGGTATCTACGAAGCTCCCGGCATGGCGCTGCTGTTCCTGACCTACGAGCGCCTGGTCAACAGCATCCTGAACGAAGACACCCTCGCCACGTACCACGAGCAGGGGCGCCGCCTCGGTCGCCTCATGTACGAGGGTCGCTGGCTCGAGCCGCAGTCGCTCATGCTGCGCGAGTCGATCCAGAAGTGGGTCGGTTCGACGATCACCGGTTCGGTCACCGTGCGCCTGCGCCGCGGTGAGGACTACACGATCCTCGACACCGTGGCATCCGGAATGTCGTACTCGCCCGAGAAGCTCTCGATGGAGCGCGTCGGCGACGCCGCCTTCGGTCCCGTGGACCGCATCGGTCAGCTCACCATGCGCAACCTCGACATCGCCGACTCGCGCGCGCGTCTCGAGCAGTACGCCGCGATGGGCCTGCTGGGCGGTCCCACGGGTGAGCTCGTGGGCGATGTCGCCGCCGGTGGCGCGCAGGGCATCATCGAGTCGGCCGCCCCGCTCGACGCGGCCGGCGAGCGCCTGGCCGAGGCGACGGATGCCGCGGGCGAGGCCGCCGCGTTCGACTCCGGCACCGACTGACACGCACCACCTCGACGGAGCCCGCGGCGCCTCGGCGTCGCGGGCTCCGTCGTTCTCGGCCGCCCCCTACCGACGCGCAGCGAGCGAGGGACCGCGATGCGCAGTACGGGGCCGCTCCCGTGAGCGAGAGCCGATGACAGTAAGTTGCACACACGCGTGCACTTTCGGCGTACACTTGCCTCCGTGAGCACCCCCACCCGCCGCGACGCCGTCGAGAACCGCGCCGGCATCCTCGACGCCGCCACGGCCGCCATCGGCCACGACCCGCGCGCCTCGATCGACACGATCGCCCGCCGCGCCGGCCTCTCGCGCCGCGCCCTGTACGGCCACTTCGACGACCGCAACGCGATCGTGCGCGAGGTCATCGCCGCGGGAGCGGCCCGCTTCAACGACATCGCGGCCCGTATCGACGATGCCGACTCCCGCGTGGCGCTCGCGCGCCTGGCATCCGAGCTCTGGCGCGAAGCCGCTCACGTGCAGGCCGCGGCCGCCCTCGCCCTCGACGACGCCCACCTCGCCGAGACCTCCGACGCCCTCGCACCGCTGCGGCGTCGCATCGACGGAATCGTGCGCCGGGGGCAGGAGGCCGGAGAACTTCGGACCGACCTTCCCGCGGCCACGCTCGCGCGCCTTCTCGAAGAGACCGGGCGCATGGTCGTCTCGCGGGTGGATGCCGGTTCGTCGACGGCCCGCTCGATCGCGGTATGCGCGGTCCTCAGCATCGCGGGACTCTCGTGGACCGAAGCCCGCGCCCTGCTGGAGCAGCACCCCGACCTGGAGGCGCAGTGAGAGTCGTCCTGAACGCCGTCGCGAAGGGCCGCGCGCACAGCGCCCTGCCCGAGACGTCGACCTCGTACGAGACCGGCCGCGCGACCCTGGTCGTCGCCGAGACCGAGCAGCGCCCCACGGTGCTGGGCCTCGTGGCATCCGGTCGTATGAAGGTCGACAGCGGCACCGTGACCCTCGACGGTCGCTCCGACTCCTCGGGCATCCGCCGCCGGGTCGCGCTCGTCGATGCCCCCGTGGTCTCGGAACCCGAGTCGAACGTCACCGTCACCGGGGTCGTCGCCGAGGAGCTGATGTTCGCCGGCCACGCCCCGAATCCGTTCTCCGCCGCGCGCTGGCTCGAGGGCATCGGGCTCGAGTCGCTCGCGAACGTGGCCATCGGCAACGTCGAGCCCGCAGCCCGGGTGCGCCTGCTGCTCGAACTCGCAGCCCTCCGCAAAGACGTCGAGGGGCTCGTCCTGGTCGCCCCCGACCGCCACGGCGGCGAACCGCTCGCCTGGTGGCGTATCGCCGAGGAGTTCGCCGAGCGCGGGTACGCCGTGCTCGTGGTCGCGGGCCACGCCTCGAAGACCATGATCGACGCCCTCGACGAGACGGTGGAGGCCGCCCGATGAAGATCCCGCAGATGATCACGGCGGAGCTGCGCCGCCTCACCTCGACCCGCATGTCGGTGATCGCCCTCATCGCGTTGCTCGCGGTCCCCATCCTGTACGGCGGCCTCTACCTCTGGGCCAACCAAGACCCCTACGGCAACCTGTCGAACGTCCCCGTCGCCCTCGTGGTCGACGACCAGGGCGCCGACGTGAACGGACAGCAGCGCAACCTCGGCGACGAGGCCGCCGAGCAGCTGCTCGACAGCGACACCTTCGAGTGGCACCGGGTCTCGTCCGACCAGGCCGACGCCGGTCTGCAGGCGGGCGACTTCGACTTCATCGTCACCCTGCCGACCGACTTCACCGAGGCCGTCGCCTCGCTCTCGAGCTCGACGCCCCGTCAGGCCGACATCGAACTGCGCACGAACGACGCCAACAACTACCTCGCCTCTACGATCGGCACCCAGGCCGTGGCCCGCATCCAGTCGTCGGTGGCGAAGAAGGTCGTCGACGAGGCCGGTCTGACGCTGCTCGACGCCCTGAACACCATCCGGGTGAAGCTCGTGGATGCCACGAACG
>JAKOMY010000209.1 GCA_022702225.1 Microbacteriaceae bacterium
GTCTCGTCGAGCGTGAGGCGGAAGCGCTTGGTCTCGTGTCGGTGCAGACGGCCCGACATCGCGGTCCAGGTCGCGCCGATGGCGCACGCGACGACCGCCACGATCGCCGCCAGCGCGATGGCCACGCGAGGACCGAACTGCGCCGCGACCGCGCCGACGATCGGGGCGCCCACGGGGGTGCCCCCGAGGAGGATCGCCATGTACAGCGCCAGCACGCGACCACGCAGGAGGGGGTCGGTCGTGGTCTGCACGTAGCCGTTCGCGGTGGTCAGGGTCGTCACGACGCAGAAGCCGGTCAGCACGAGCGTGGCCGCGTAGGCGCCGTAGCTGGGCGCGAAGACCGAGAGGGCGGATGCCACGGCGAAGCCGCCGGAGCCGACGATCACCACCCGCATCCGGGCGCGCTCTCGTCGTGCGGCGAGGAGGGCGCCGGCGAGGGAGCCGATCGCGACGAAGGAGCTCAGGAGGCCGAAGCCGTCGGCGCCGCGACCGAACTCGAGGGCCATCGTCGAGGCGAAGATCGGGAAGTTCATGCCGAAGGCGCCGAGGAGGAACACCATCACGAAGATGACCACGAGGTCGGGTCGCCGTGCGACGTAGCGGAAGCCGTCGGCCAGGCGAGCGGGGCCGCCGCGGCGGTGACGGGCGACGAGCTCGTGCGGGCGCATGAGCAAGAGGGCGCCGAGCATCGCCAGGAAGGTGAACGCATTGACGAGGAAGACCCAGCCGGTGCCGACGAGCACGATCATGATGCCGGCGGCGGCGGGACCGATGAGGCGGGCCATGTTGAACGACGCCGCATTGAGGGCGACGGCGTTCGAGGCGTTCTCCTGTGAGACCAGGTCGGAGACGAAGGCCTGCCGCGCCGGGTTGTCGAAGGCCGTGACGACACCCAGGGCCAGTGCGAAGCAGAACATCAACGGCAGGGTCATCGCCCCGCTCAGCAGCAGGATGCCGAGTGACACCGCCAGCAGCAGAAGAGCGCTCTGCGTGCACATGATGAGCTTGCGGCGGTCGAACCGGTCGGCGACCCACCCGGTGACGCTCACCAGGAGCAGCGGGGGAGCGAACTGCAGGGCCATGGTGATGCCCATGGCGGCGGCGTCATTGTTCGTGAGCTGTGTCAGCACGACCCAGTTCTGGGCCGTGGACTGCATCCATGCGCCGACGTTCGAGACGAGGGCTCCGATGAACCAGACGCGGTAGTTGAAGATCGACAGCGACCGGAACATCGATGTGCTCATCTGTCGGCCACCTTCCTCATGATCGTCGTGGCGCGGGCCAGCGCCTGTCTTTCTTCGGGGGAGAGCTCGGCGAGAGCCTCTTCGACGAAGGCGTCTCGTCGCCGGACCGTCTCATCGACGATGCGGCGGCCGAGATCGGTGAGGTCGATGCTCACGCGGCGTCGGTCGACCTCATCGGGAATGCGGGTCAGATATCCCGCGTCCTCCAGCAGCGACACCGTGCGGTTCATCGACGGGGCGGTGACGCGCTCGCGGTCGGCCAGCTGGCCGAGCGTGTGCGCCCCGTGCACCGTCAACGCGGCGAGGACGGCGAACTGCCCGTCGCTCATGGTGTCGACGGCCCGCTGCGCCCGAAGGCGCCGGGCGAGCCGGAACGTGGCCATGCGCAGCTCGGACGCCGCTGCGCTGTGGTCAGAACTCAAGTCGGGAAGGGGGGATTCGTCGACGCGATCATTCATGTTCCTAGAAGTCAGATTATCTCATTAGCTTTGCTAAAGGAACGGGCGGACCCCGTTCTCCCCGCGTCCGCCGCCCTAGACTCCCCCCATGCCCGAGTTCGTCGACGCCTATGGCATCTCGATCGTCTACGACGTCTACGAAGCGGCCGAGCCCCGGGCGGTGGTGCAGCTGCTGCACGGTGTGGGGGAGCACGCGGGGCGCTACGGCGCACTTATCGAGGCGCTCGTCGACGCGGGCTACACGGTCTATGCCGACGATCACCGCGGTCACGGGCGCACGGGGCTGCGGCAGTGGAGCGGTGACCGGCGCAAGCTCGGACGGCTCGGGCCCGGCGGACTCGGAGCCGCCCGCGACGCGGTGTGGACCCTCACGCAGCGCATCCGCGCGGAGCACCCCGACCTGCCTCTCGTGCTGCTCGGACACTCGTGGGGTTCGTTCCTCGCGCAGATGCTGCTGGATCGGCATCCCGAGGCCTTCGATGCCGTGGTGATGACCGGCTCGGCCCTGCGGGTCCCCGGTTCGCTCAACGCCGGGGATCTGAACGCCCCGTGGAAGCACCTGCGGGGCTCGGGCATGCAGTGGCTGTCGAGCGATGAGCAGGTGGGTCGAGACTTCGTCGCCGACCCGCTCACGACCTCCACGCCGCTCGCGCGGCTCTTCGGTCCCCTCGAGACGGCGAAGCTCCTCGGGCGGCCGCGACGCGGCCTCGAACGCGACGTGCCCCTGCTGCTCATGGTCGGTCGCGACGACACCGTCGGCGGGCCGCGCAGCGTGCACAGACTGGCGGACGCCTACACGCGTCGCTCCGGACTGACGGATGTCACGACCCTCGTGTACCCGGGTGCCCGTCACGAGATCTTCGCCGAGCGGTGCCAGG
>JAKOMY010000214.1 GCA_022702225.1 Microbacteriaceae bacterium
CTGGAAGCAGTCCGGCCTCGGTCGCGAGGGCGGCGACGAGGGCATCCACGAGTACCTGCAGACGAAGTACACGCTGACGGCGAACCCCTACGCCTGACGACACCGGATGCCGCGATCCCGGCGCCCCGCGAGGGCTGGGGTCGCGGCATCCGTCGTTCTCGTCCCCTCGACCGCCCGAGACTCCTGAGTCTCCGGGGAGTGGAGTGCGGTGTGGGGTGATCTGCGGCGGTCCAGCCCTGTTCGTCAGGAGTTTGGCTCACCCGGACCCACCGAACGGTAATCAGCCGTTCGCGTGCCGATCCAGGAAAGCGAACACCTCGGCGTCGTCAACGCCCGGGAACATGCCGCGGGGCAGCGGCGAGAACATGTACTGGTGCACGCGGGCGCTCGGCCACGCCTTGCCCGACCAGCGCTCGGCGGCCTCCGTGTCGGGGCGACGGCAGCACGACTCGTCGGGGCAGTGCGAGATGCCGCGCTTCGTGGTCTCGCGTCCGCGGAACCAGCGCGCGTCGTCGAAGGGCACCCCGACGGTGATCGAGAAGTCGCCGCTCGACGTGCTCCCCGTCTGGGTCGAGCACCAGAAGGTTCCGGCCGGGGTGTCGGTGTACTGGTAGTGCTCGGTGGTGCGGTTGTGCTCGTCGAACGCCGACCTCGCCGAGAACTTCTTGCACACGATCTGCCCCTCGACCGACCCGGTGACGTCGGTGGGAAGGGGGAGGTCGTCGTTCTCGTAGACGCGCGAGATGGCGCCGTCTCCGTCGACGCGCATGAAGTGCAGGCGGATGCCGAGGTGCACCGTCATGAGATTCGTCATGCGCATGGCCGCGGCCTCGTGGGTCACGCCGAACGCGTCGCGGAAATCCTCGACGGCGAGGTTGCGGTCCTTCTTCGCCTGCGTGAGGAACGCGACGGCGCTCGTCTCGGGCATCAGGCAGCAGGCCGCGTAGTAGTTGATCTCGAGTCGCTGCTGCAGGAAGTCCGCGTAGTCGGTGGGTGGGCGATGCCCCAGCAGGCGATGTGCCATCGCCTGCAGCGCCATCGAGCGCAATCCGTGCCCCCCGGGGATCGAGGCGGGCGGGAGGTAGATGCGGCCGTTCTCGAGGTCGGTGACCGAACGGGCCGAGTGGGGCAGGTCGCTGACGTAGATGAGCTCGAAGCCCAGCTGCTCGGCCATGATGCTCACCGTGCGGTGGGTGAGCGCACCGGTGGAGTGCCCCGCGGCCTTGAGCTGCTTCTCGGCGAGCCGCTCGACCTCGGGTAGGTGGTTCGACATCTCGCGCATGCGCAGGCGCAGCTCGGTGTTGGCGCGGCGGGCTTCCTCGGGGCTCGCGATCGTCTCGCGCTCGCGGCGCTGCAGCTCGCGGTGCAGGCCCAGGACCGCTTCGATGGTGTCGTCGCTCGTGCCCTTGGTGACCTTGACGGGAGGGATGCCGAGCTGACGGAAGAACGGACTGGTCTGAGCCCGCTCGAGCTCGATCTCGAGCGCCGCCCGACGGTTCGGGGGTTCGCGTGAGAGCAGTTCGGTGACCTCGGTCTCGGTGGCGCGGGCGATCTCCTGGAGGAGAGAGAGCTTGGGCTCGCGTTTGCCGTTCTCGATGAGGCTCAGCTGGCTTCCGGCGACTCCGACCATCGCGCCGAGTTCGTCGAGCGTGTAGCCCCGCGCGAGGCGGTGGTGCCGGATGCGGTGACCGAGGGTCGTGAGCTCGAACGACGATGCCATTCCTTGACCATATCGAAAAATCGGCGATTCTTACCGCTCGAATTCTCGGAAAGAAGTTGTGACGACGCGCACCATGGAGGAAGACCACCGATTTCGCTCTCAACCGAGGAGAACGACATGGCACTCGCCGACATCTTCAGCTCCACCCCGCGCACCGCCGCGCCCACCGCCCGCGCCGCTCGCGTCCAGCGCCCCGGCCACGGTGAGTTCCCCGCCGTCCAGGGTCCGGGCCTCGCCGCCCTCACCGCGTGGGTCGACCAGGTCGCCGCCCTCACCCAGCCCGCCCGCATCCACTGGGTCGACGGCTCGGCGGCCGAGAACGACGCGCTGCTGCGCGAGATGGTCGACGAGGGCAAGCTCATCAAGCTCAACCCCGAGTGGCGTCCGGGGTCGTACCTGGCCCGCTCGCACCCCGGCGACGTCGCCCGTCTCGAGTCGCGCACCTACATCGCCTCGAATCGCGAAGAAGACGCCGGTCCCACGAACAACTGGATCGCACCCGCCGAGATCCGCGAGACCCTCGACGGCGTCTTCGAGGGCTCGATGCGCGGGCGCACGATGTACGTCGTCCCCTTCTCGATGGGCGCGGTGGGCGGGCCCCTCAGCCACATCGGCGTGCAGATCACCGACAGCGCCTACGCGGTGGCATCCATCGGTGTCATGACCCGCGTCGGCACCTCGGTCACCCAGCAGATCGCGAACGGAGCGCCCTGGGTCAAGACCGTGCACTCGGTCGGCGCGCCGCTCGCCCCCGGCGAGGACGACGTCGCCTGGCCCTGCAACGACGAGAAGTACATCGTGCACTTCCCCGACACCCTCGAGGTGTGGTCGTTCGGCTCGGGGTACGGCGGCAACGCGATCCTCGCGAAGAAGTGCTTCGCCCTGCGCATCGCCTCGGTCATCGGCCGCGACGAGGGCTGGCTCGCCGAGCACATGCTGCTCATCCGCGTGATCGACCCGGCCGGCAAGGCGTACCACGTGGCCGCCGCGTTCCCCTCGGCCTGCGGCAAGACGAACCTCGCGATGCTGCGGCCGACGATTCCCGGCTGGCGCGTCGAGACCCTCGGCGACGACATCACGTGGATCCGCCCCGGCGAGGACGGGCGCCTGTGGGCCATCAACCCTGAGGCCGGCTTCTTCGGCGTCGCGCCCGGCACCGGCGAGTCGACCAACGTCACCGCGATCGAGACGCTCTGGGGCAACACGATCTTCACGAACGTCGCTCTCCGCCCCGACGGCGACGTCTGGTGGGAGGGCCTGACCGACGAGGCACCCCCGCACCTCATCGACTGGGAGGGAAAGCCCTGGACCCCCGCGTCGGGCCGCCCCGCCGCGCACCCCAACTCGCGCTTCACCGTGGGGGCTGCGCAGTGCCCGCAGATCGCCGAGGACTGGGAGGCCCCCGAGGGTGTACCGCTCGATGTGATCCTGTTCGGCGGTCGCCGCGCCACCAACGTGCCGTTGGTGGTCGAGGCCACCGACTGGTCGCACGGCGTGTTCATCGGCTCGACCGTGTCGAGCGAGAAGACGGCGGCGCAGGAGGGCACGGTCGGCGAGCTCCGCCGCGACCCGTTCGCGATGCTGCCCTTCTGCGGGTACAACATGGGCGACTACTTCGGCCACTGGCTGAAGGTCGGCCAGAAGCTGCGCTTCGACCGCGCACCCCGCATCTTCCAGGTCAATTGGTTCCGCAAGGGCGACGACGGACGCTTCCTCTGGCCCGGATTCGGCGACAACGCCCGCGTGATCGACTGGATCATCCGTCGCGTCGACGGCCAGGTCGACGCCGTCGACAGCCCGATCGGACGCCTCCCGAAGATCGAGGACCTCGAGCTGTCGGGTCTGGACCTTCCCGCTGCGGATCTCGAAGAGCTGTTCTCGATCGACCGCGCCTCGTGGCTCGCCGAGGCCGACCTGACGGAACAGTTCTACGACACCTTCGGTGCGCACCTGCCGGCCGCCCTGCGCGCCGAGCTCGCCGCCCTGCGGTACCGCCTGCAGCGGTCCTGAGACCGGCTCGCTCGCCCCGCCCGTTTCGTGCGGACGGGGCGAGCCCTCGTATCGACGCCCCCCGTTCTCGATGGGGGACACCGGCTTCGATGGTGGAGGGGACGCATCGAATGTCGATCCCCTCTCTCAGATCACCGCTCGGCTGGATGACAGACCGGGATTCGTGCGCGGATCCGATCGTCCGAGGAGTGATGAAGGGGTGTGCTGAGATTGTGAGATGACCACGCACCTCGAGCGCACCCGGGAATTCCACGCGATGCACGTGCCCGGCGTGCCGATCGTCCTGCCCAACGTCTGGGATGCTGCATCGGCACGAGTGGTCCTCGCTGCCGGGGCGCGGGCGATCGCCACGACCAGCGCCGGTGTCGCGTGGTCGCGGGGCCAACGAGACGGGAACGAGCTGACCGGCGACGGGGCGATCGACTCCCTAAGGCGGATCGTGGCAGCGGTGAACGTCCCGGTCAGCGTCGACATCGAGCGTGGCTACGGTGAGACGGCGAGCGACGTCGCCGCCACCATCTCCTCCGTCCTTGAGATGGGCGTCTCGGGCGTGAACATCGAGGATTCTCTTATGCCGACGGCGCAGCAGGAGCAACGCATCAGCGCGGCCCGCGCCGCTGCAGAGAACGCCGGAATACCGCTCTTCATCAACGCCCGCATCGACACACATCGCCTGGGAGAGCCGGGAGGCGACGACTGGATGGCGGAGACGCTGTCGCGTGCGGCCGTCTACGCGAACGCGGGGGCGAGCGGCATCTTCGTCCTCGGCGCGTTGTCGGCAGCGACCGTCCGTGCCCTCGTGGGGGCGACGACGCTGCCGGTCAACGTCGCGTTCGGGCCCGGGACGTTGTCGATCGGCGAGCTTGCCCGTGCCGGAGCAAGTCGCGTCAGCGCGGGCTCGGCGATCGCCGAGGCCGCCTACAGCGTCGCGCACGACTGGGCGTCGACGATGTTCAGCGCTCCGGAGAGCGTCGCCCCGTCGTCGCCGGCGCTCGGCTGGGCCGCTCTCAATCAGGTCGTGCGCGACTGAGCCGTCGTTCAGACCAGCAGCTGATGCTTCGCGAGGTTGCGATACAGCGGAGTGGATGCCACCAGCTCGCTGTGCGTGCCTTGGCCCACCACCCGGCCGTTCTCGAGCACGACGATGAGATCGCTGTCGACGACGGTCGACAGACGGTGCGCGATGACGAGCAGCGTGCGGTCGGTCGCGACCGCGTCGATCGCCTCGCGCATGCGCTGCTCGTTGACGCCGTCGAGCGACGAGGTCGACTCGTCGAGCAGCAGCACCGGGGGAGCGGACAGCAGGGCGCGCGCGATCGCGAGGCGCTGACGCTCTCCACCGGAGAGCATGACGCCGTCCTCGCCCACGGGGGCGTCGATGCCGAGGGTGTTGCGCTCGAGCACGTCGCCCAGGTTCACCGCGCGAAGGACCCGCTCGCACTCGGCATCCGTGGCGTCGGGCGAGGCGAGGCGGAGGTTGTCGGCGATCGTGCCGGCGAGGGTCGGGGCGTCCTGCTCGACATAGCCGAAGCGGGCGCGTAGGTCTGCGCGCGCGAGATCGCGGGCGTCGGTCCCGTCGACGAGGATCGCCCCGCTCGTCGGGTCGTAGAAGCGCTCGACGAGGGAGAGGATCGTGCTCTTCCCCGCGCCCGAGGGGCCGACGAGCGCCACGCGCGCCCCTGGCGGGACGGTGAACGACACCCCGCGCAGCACCTCGTGGTCGCTCTCCGGCTCCGCATCGCCTGTATCCAGGTGCACCTCGGCGAGCACCGAGCGCGCTTCCTGCGCGGCGGCCTCTCGCGCCTTCACGACGTGATCGGGGTAGCGGAAGTGCACGTCGCGGAACTCGAGGGCGGCGGCATGCGGCACCGGGGTGGCCGTCGAGGGCCGGTCGTCGTCGTCTTCGAGGGGGAGGTCGAGCACCTCCTGGATACGACCGAGCGCGCCGAGAGCCTGGTTCACCGAGGTGATCGCACCGATCGCCGAGGCGAGCGGCTGCACGAGGAGGAACAGGAAGATCACGAACGTGACGAGAGAGGCGACGTCGATGGCCCCGGATGCCACGCGGTACCCGCCGACGCCGAGCACGACCAACAGCGACACCTGCAGCGCGACGAAGGCGATCGGCACGATCAGCGCCGAGACGCGCGCGATGCGCACCCCCGCCGCATAGGCGGCGGTGGCGTCCTCGGTGACGGCGGCGATCTCGCGATCGGTGGCTCCCGACGCGCGGATGGTGCGGATCGAGCCCACCGCCCGCTCGACTCCCGACGACAGCTCGCCGACCTTGGTTTGCTGGACGGCGGAGGCCGCGCGGATGCGTGTGCTCAGCAGCACGACCACCGCGAGCGAGGCGCCCACGACCACCACGATGAGCACGAGAAGCAGCGGGTCGATGAACGCCATCGCGATGACCGCGCCGACGAGGATGAGGGCGTTGCCCACGGCATCCGCGAATCCCTGCGTGAGCACCGCGTACAGAAGGGTCGTGTCGGTTCCGACCCGCGAGACGAGGTCGCCCGTCCGGCGGGCGTCGAACTCGCTGATGGGCAGGCGCAGGATGCGTCCGATGAGCCGGCGCCGGCTCGAGAAGACGACCGCGGTGCCCGTGCGCTGCAGCAGATAGTGCTGGAAGCCCGAGATGACCGACGAGA
>JAKOMY010000267.1 GCA_022702225.1 Microbacteriaceae bacterium
CGGACGCCGTCCAAACTGAACGTTGGTGATGAAAGCGCTCTGAGTTATGTTTGTGCAACGCGCGCCACCGTTGCCGCGCAGATCGCTCAATTCATCCCCCCGTTTGGAGCGCACGATGGGTCGAACCCTGCGTTCGGTCGCGGCCATTTCCCTGGCCGGACTGTTCACCGTTGCCGGAGCCACAGCCGTTCAGGCTGCCGAAGTGGGCGAGGGGGTGACGCCCCCCACACCCATCGAATCGGCCACCGGCCGGTACATCGTCGTGCTCGACGAGGCCCCCGTCGCCACCTACGACGGCGGCGAGCCGGGTCTCGACGCCACCAAGTCCGACGAGGCGCGGCTCGATACCGATTCCCCGCAGGTGCGCGAATACTCCGCCTTCCTCGAGGAGCGCCAGCAGAACGTCGCCGACGAGGTGGGCGTCCTCCCCGACAACTCCTACACGATCGCCGTCAACGGCTTCAGCGCGAGCATGAACCCGAACCAGGCGGCCAAGCTCGCCGCGACCAAGGGCGTGCAGAAGGTCGTCCCCGACGAGATCCGCCACCCGGTCGCGGTCCCGTCCACCGAGTTCCTCGGCCTCGAGGGCGACAACGGCGTCTGGAACCGGATCGGCGGCATCGGCTCCGCGGGCGAAGGCGTCGTCGTCGGCGTGGTCGACACCGGCATCGCCCCTGAGAACCCGGCGTTCGCGGGCGAGCCGCTCGGCACCGCCGCCGGTTCCCAGCCCTACCTCGACGGCAACGACGTGGTCTTCCGCAAGGGCGACGGCACCGACTTCCGCTCGCCGCGCGTGGCCGAGGGCAACGGCTGGTCGCTCTCCGACTACTCGACCAAGCTGGTCGGCGCGCGCTACTTCGACCAGGGTGCCGCGGCCACCGGGTTCACCTTCGAGGCCGACTACCGCTCGCCGCGCGACGGCGACGCGCACGGCTCCCACACCGCGAGCACCGCGGCGGGCAACAACGGTGTCGACGCCAGCGTGGAGGGCGTCGACTTCGGCGCCATCTCGGGGGTCGCTCCGGCCGCCAAGGTCGCCGCGTACAAGGCGTGCTGGGCGGGGCCCGACCCCCTCGTCACCACCGACGACGTCTGCGCCCTGAGCGACCTGCTCGGCGCGATCAACGCCGCGGTCTCCGACGGCGTCGACGTCATCAACTACTCGATCGGCGGTGGCGCCGCCACCACGACCCTCTCGCTCGAGGACCAGGCGTTCTTCAACGCCGCCGCGGCGGGCGTCTTCGTCTCGGTCTCGGCGGGTAACTCCGGTCCCGGCGCCTCGACCGCCGACCACGCCTCGCCCTGGTACACGACGGTTGCCGCCTCGACGATCCCCACCTACGAGGGAACAGTGAAGCTGGCCGACGGCTTCCAGGCCGCCGGTGCCACGGTGTCGGTCCGCGAAGGTCAGGACGTGACGGCTCCCGTGGTCTACGCGGGTGACATCGCGGCATCCGGAGCCGATCCCGCGGGCGCTGCGCTGTGCCTGATCGGATCGCTCGACCCCGCGAAGGCCGCGGGCAAGATCGTCGTGTGCGACCGCGGTCAGAACGCGCGTGTCGAGAAGTCGCAGGCCGTCAAGGACGCCGGCGGTGTCGGCATGATCCTCGTCAACGTAACCCCCGCCTCGGTGGACAACGACTTCCACTCGGTGCCCACCGTGCACATCGATGCGCGCTACCGCGACGCGCTGCTCGCCTACGTGCGCGGCACGGCGGATGCCACCGCGACCCTCGTGGGCGAGAACGTCACGGGTGTCGAGACGCCGACGCCGCAGGTCGCGGGCTTCTCGAGCCGCGGTCCCATGCTCGCCGACGGCAGCGACATCCTGAAGCCCGACGTGTCGGCTCCCGGTGTCGCGATCCTCGCCGCCGCAGCGAACGCCCCCGGCGCCACCCCGACGTTCGAGTTCCTCTCGGGGACGTCGATGTCGTCGCCGCACGTCGCCGGTCTCGGCGCGCTGTACTTGGGCGAGCGTCCGCTCGCGACGCCGGCCGAGGTGAAGTCCGCGATGATGACCACCGCGTACGACACCGTCGACGCCGAGGGCGCTCCCGCGCAGGATCCCTTCGCGCAGGGCGCGGGGCACGTGGACCCGACGAAGTATTTCGATCCCGGCCTGCTGTACCTCAACGGTCCGGCCGACTGGGCGGCGTTCCTGCAGGGCAAGGGCCTCGAGGACTTCGGCGTCGCCCCGATCGACGGCAGCGACCTCAACCTCGCGTCGATCTCGATCGGTTCGCTCGCGAAGCCGCAGACCGTCACGCGCACGGTCACCTCGACGAAGGCCGGCACGTTCTCGGCATCCGTCGACGTCCCCGGGGTGGATGCCACGGTCGAGCCGTCGACGCTCGAGTTCGGTGCGGCCGGGGAGCAGAAGACGTTCACCGTGACGTTCTCGCGCACGGACGCCGCGGCCGAGCAGTGGACGAGCGGCTTCCTCACCTGGGCCGGCGACGGCACGCAGGTGCGCTCGCCGATCGTCATCCGCCCCGCGACCGCCGAGGCTCCGGCCGAGGTCTCGGGTACGGGCCTGTCCGGCTCGACGAAGGTCGAGATCCTCCCGGGCGTCGGCGGCGAGCTGCCGCTGACGGTATCGGGCCTCGCGGCTCAGACGCTGCTGACCGACCCGGGCAATCCCGTCGAGGGTCACACCGGAAACCAGGATTCCGGTGACGCCGACGGCTATGTGCGGTGGACCGTCGACGTGCCCGAGGGGACGACTCTCTCGCGCTTCGACCTCGACTCGTCGGACGACACCGGGAGCGACCTGGATCTGTTCGTCTCGCGCGTGGTCAGCCCCGACGACCTGCGGTACTACGAGCGCTTCACCTCGGCGACGGCCTCGGCCGACGAGCGGGTGACGCTGCCGAACCCCACTCCGGGGACGTACCTCATCGAGGCCAACCTGTACTCGTCCACGGGACCGTTCACGTGGGACATGACCTACGCGAACGTCACCCCCGGCGGAGAGGGGCAGCTGACGGCGACGCCGAACCCGATCCCCGTCGAGCAGGGCGCGGCGGTGTCGTACGACCTGTCGTGGCAGGGACTCGCGGCGCAGACCCGCTACCTCGGCCTCGTGCGGTACGGCGACTCCGACGTGCAGACGGTGCTGACCGTCGACTCGGGCGAAGCCGCTCCGGCGATCGTCGATGCCCCGACGATCTCGGGCACGGCGAAGCTCGGACGCACCCTCACGGCCACCCCCGGCACGTGGAACCCGGCCGACGTCACCACGACGTACCAGTGGCTGCGCGACGGCGAGCCCGTGAACGGCGCCACGTCGGCGTCGTACCGCGTGCAGCGCGCCGACCTCGGGCGCGTACTCGCCGTGCGAGTCACGGCGACGTCTCCGGCCAACGGGCTGACGGCGACCGCCGACAGCGCCGGGGTGCCGGTCGTCGTCGGGTCGTTCACGACGGTCACCGTCGACCCCTGGGTCGGTCGCACCGGCGACGCGTACACGCTGACTGTCAAGGTGCGGCCGCTCAGCGGTCCCGCACCCCAGGGCGATGTGACCGTCACCGTGGCGGGCAAGGACTACGTCGCAACCCTGCAGGACGGGAAGGCGACCATCGCCCTCGATCCGCAGACGCGCGGGGTCAAGCTCGTGAAGGCGGTCTACGGCGGCAGCGCGACGGTGGAGTCGTCACGCGCGAGCAGCGCGTTCATCGTGTTGCGGTAGCCATCGATCGACGCGGCGGCGCCCGGGCTTCGGCTCGGGCGCCGCGGTGTCGTTCGGATCAGCTGCGGCGCCGACGCGGTGTGAGCTTCACCGCCGGCAGTGGCGGGGCCGGGATGCGCTCGGGCCCGTGGTCGATCACGGGCCCGAAGCGGGCCGTACCCGCTTCCCAGGCTTCGCGAGCTGCGACGATCTCGTCGTGCGATCGGCCCACGAAGTTCCACCACATGACGATGTCGGCCTCGAACGGCTCCCCACCGAGCAGGAACACGCGCGCATCGTCTTCGCTGCGCAGCTCGAGGTGGTCGCGGCCCTTTCCGAGGTAGACCAGTCGGGTGTGGTCTATGGATGCCGTGGGCCCCGCCTCCGGCGCAGAGCCCGGGCGTCTCGCCGCGTCGGCGTCGACGGCATCCATTCCCGTCACCGCCTCGACGGTTCCCGTCATGCCGTAGACCGCGTACTCCCAGTCGAGGCGGAGGGGGATGCGCACCGCGACTCCCGCAGGCAGGCGTAGTTCGGCGCCGACGAGGGGTGTGTGTACGGTCGCGGGCGAAGCGGTCCCGCCGAGCTCGCCCATCACGACGACCGCGTCGGCGCCCTCGCCGAGATCGAGCACGGGGAGGTCTTCGTGGCGCTCGAACGCGGGCTCGCCGTGACGACGGGACTCGGGAAGCGCCACCCAGAGCTGCAGGGCGTCGAGCGGGATCGGCCCCTCGCCCACCGAGTACTCGGAGTGCGCGATGCCGGCGCCGCTGGTCATGAGGTTGAGGGCCCCGGGGCGCACGACGACGTCGCTGCCCACGGCATCCCGATGTCTCACCTCGCCGACGATCGGCCACGTCACCGTCTGCAGGCCGATGTGCGGGTGCGGTTCGACGCGCATGAGGGTGTCCTGCGGGCCGAAGCGGTCGAGGAAGCACCACGCGCCGACCATGGGCAGCGCGCGGTGGGGGAGGGTGCGGTGCACTTCCATGCCGCGCACGCCGCCCAGCGGCACCTCTCGCGCCGCCACCACGAGGGCGCGCGGGCCGTCGCAGTCGACAGGTCCCTCGGCCTCGGGGGGAGCGACGTCGAGCCGGGTCACGCGGGTTCGCCGGGTGCCGCCGAGTCGGCGGCGTCGTCGTCGTTCGGCCATTCGACCACCAGGCCGGCCACGTCGTGCTCGCGCAGGTAGTGCGCCACGAAGGGGCACGAGGGGATGACGCTGCCGCCGCGTCGGGCGAGGTCGGACAGCGCTTCGCCGGCGAGGGCCGAGCCGAGGCCGCGGCCCTTGAACGACGGGTCGATCTCGGTGTGGGGGAGCACGGTGCGGTCGTCGTCGATCGCGCGGAACTCGAGGAAGCCGCCGAGCTCGTCGCCCACGTGGATCTCGTAGCGGCGGGCGTCGTCGTTGCGGGTCACGGTCAGTTCGTCGGCCATGGGGTCTCCTGTCGTCGGTAACGACAGCAACGTACGTGCGCGTGCGGGTGTTCCGCCATCCCCGCGGAATACCCGAGGGAGTTTGCTACGACGCCTCGCGCGAGCGGTGTCGCCGCACGGCGGCGCGGTTGGCGCAGCGCACCGAGCAATAGCGCTGACGACCGTTGCGGGTGACGTCGACGACGACGTTCGTGCAGGGATCGGCCGCGCAGCGGGAGAGGCGGTTCATGCCGCGCGTGACCAGGTGCAGCGAGGTGCCGACCGAGATCACGGCGGCGAGCACGCGGGGCAGGGCCTCGTCGCTGTCGCGATAGTGCAGGTGCCACCCCTCGCCGTCGTGATCGGTGAGGCGCGGGTAGGCGGTGACGGCTGCCATCTGGGCGTTGAGCAGGGCCGCCCGCGCGTCGGGATCGGTCTCGTCGACGACGTGCAGCCAGTCGTCGATGACGGCCCGGGTGCGCTCGTGATCGTCGGATGCCACGGGGAACGTCATCGTCATCCCCATCTCGATCGTGCGGCGCTCGATCCCGTCGCGATCGGCGGGCCAGTCGTTCGCGAGCGAGGCGGCGAGCAGGACCGCGTACTCGCCGTAAGGGTTGAGATGCATAACGGCATTACATCACGCTGGGGTCATGACCTCCTCGCGCACCCTCCCGGTAATCGCCCCGGCATCCCTCCACGAGCACGCCTGGCTCACGGAGTCGACGCACCGGACGAGCGAGGGACTCCTGCGGTACGTGCGGTGCACGCGCTGCTGCGCGCGGCGCGTGGACATCGACGCGGCGTCGGTCGTTCCCCCGAGCGCGCTGACGCGTGAAATCGGCTGACGGGGCGCCGCACCGCACGGTAGCGTCGAAGCAGACTGCCGACGGGGGACGCATGCTTGTTCTGAGCCTTATCGCCGCGATCGCGGGCGCGATTCTCGTGCCGGTGATCGCGCTGTACGTCTGGTACGCCATCGGACTGTCGCGCGTCTTCGCCGCGCACGGGGGAGAGCCCTGGCGCGCCTGGATCCCGCTGCTCAACGAGGCCGAGATCTTCCGCCTCGGTCGCCTCGACCCCGTCCGCGCCGTCCTCCTCGTGGTTCCCGGCGTCAACATCTACGGTCTCGTCCTCAAGGCGACCGCCGCCCACCGCATCGGGCAGGCCGCGGGGCGCGGAGCGGGCACGACCGCTCTCGCCGTGATCTTCCCGCCCGTGTGGGCCACGATCCTCTCGGCGCGTCCTCGAACGGATGCCGCGCCTGCCGGCGACACCGCCGACGAACGTCCGATCGTTCTGAGTGAGACGGCATCCGGCCCGATCACCACCATTCCCGGGACGAGCGCGGCCGAGGTCGCGACCGCCGGTCGGCGCCGCTCGACCGCCGCCGTGGTCGAGCCGTTCGCGGTGCCCGTGCTGCCCGGGCCGGTCGACATCGACGAGGACCTCGAGCGCACGTCCCTCCACCCCTCGCGACGTCGGTCGGCGGCTGCAGAAGAGGCGGATCCGGGCGTCGTTCCGACGGGCGCGGCGCAGACGCCCGCGTCGAACGGGGGGTCCGAGCCGGCGCTGACCCGCGCACCGGCGACACCGATCGCTGCCGCGGCCCTCGACACGGGGGCGGCGGGGGTTGCGGCTCCCCCGTCTGCGTCGGCACCTGCTCCGGCGTCTCCGGCTGCAGCTCAGCCGGCTTCCGCAGCCACCCCCGGCGCGCAGGCGCCCACGGCTTCCGCGCCCGCAGAGGCCGCTCCCGCCGCGACCTCGTCGCCCGTTCCGGCCGCTGCGCCCGCGCAGCAGGCTTCCTCCGATGCCTTCGCGGCGCCCTCGCCCGATGACACCGGCTTCGACCGTGTGGCCGAGACCACGGACGCCACGGCCGCCCCTCAGGCCGACGGTGATGCGGCGGCGGCTCCCCTCGACGAGCTGACGCAGACGGCCCGTCCGCGCTCGCGTCGGCGCGGCGAGTGGACCCTCGCCCTGCCCGACGGCAGCCGCGTCGCGCTGACCAGTCGCACGGTGATTCTGGGGCGCAAACCGGGGAACGGCGAAGACGCGGTGCAATACATCGCCGTCGCCGACGACACCCGGACGATGTCGAAGCAGCACGCACGACTCGAATGGACGGTCACCGGCTGGAGCATCACCGACCTCGACTCGACGAACGGGGTGACCCTCATCCACGACGACGGGCGCACCGAGCGCGTTCCGGGAGGTGCCTCCGCGATCGCGACCTCGCGCTTCCGTCTCGGAGACGCGCGTGTCGAGCTGCGACCGGCGACCGTCTGAGTGCGACGGCGACCGATTCACGGATCGTGCCGATAGGGCTCGCGGCCGGTGGGCTCCTGCCGCCGCTGAGCTATTCCTGCTCTTCGGGCCCGTAGAGCCCGCGGCCCGTGGGGGCGGCGCGGCGGGGAGTCGCCTCTTCGCGGCGACGGCTGACGTAGATCGCGAGCGCACCGATCGCGCCGAGTGCGACGAGTCCGGCCACACCGATGCCCGTCGCGGTCGTGATGGCCGCGGCATCCGGTCCCGGTCCGATGACCACCGAGACCGCCTCGGGGGTCGCGGTGGGGGAGGCGGAGGGGCTGGCGGCGACGAAGGGGCTCTTCGGACCCCGCAGGCCCGTCCCCGGAACCATCACGATCGCGTCGTAGGGCTGCACGACGCCCCATCCGGAGATGTTGGAGCGCGTGTCGGGCTGCGCGCGGACGGCGGTCGCCTCGAGCCGGTACGCCCACTGGGCGGGGGTCTCGGTGGGGTGCGCGGACGCCACGAGCGCCGCGGCGGCCGATACGTAGGCCGTGGCCCAGCTCGTCGCGGGTTCGTCGGCCCCGACGACGCAATCGCCGCCCAGAGGCCATGACGAGGCGACCGCCTGACCGGGAGCGGAGAGGCTCACGTGGGGGCCGTGGATGCTCGCCTTCGTGACGACGCCGCCCGAGCCGACGGCGGCGACCCCGATGACGCCGGAGAAGCCCGCGGGGTAACGCGCCCCGTCCTTGTCGTCCTGCTCGGGGGAGTCGTTGTTCGAGCGATTGCCGGCGCTCGCGACGACCAGGCTGCCCCGTTGCTGCGCGTAGGCCACGGCATCCGCGAGGGCCGCGTTCTTCTCGCTCGTGCTGATCGAGACGTTGATGATCTGCGCGCCCTGATCGGCGGCGTAGCGGATGCCGTCGGCCATCCGCGCGGTGTTCGGGCCGAACCCCGCCTCGACGAGCTGTTTCTCGATGCCGGCGTAGACCCGCACGGGCAGGATCTTCGCGTCGGGTGCCAGTCCCTCGACTCCTGAACCGGAGATCAGCTGGGCGGCGATCTGACCGGCGATCACGGTGCCGTGCGCGTAGTTGTCGGTGCGTCCGGAGGCGTCGGTGCCGTCGGGGACGAGGTTGACGCCCGGAAGCACCGACGCGTCGAGGTGCGGGTTGACCGCGACGCCCGAATCGACGACGGCGACGGTCACGCCCGCCCCGCGGGTGAGGGGCCACGCCGACGAGCTCTGCAGCGACGTGAGCGCGGTGGGCGCGTCGGGGATACGCGTCGAGGCGGTGCACTGGCTCTGCGTCGTCGCCGTCCGCACGCCGGTCGAGGGACCGACGGCGGATGCCGGCGACGGGATGCCGATCAGCACCACCCCCGCCGCGGCAGCGAGGGCTGCGAGGCGAGCGGCGCGGGAGCGCAGGGTCACTTCGTCTCCGGCGTCTGCTGCGCCGCGCTCTCGCTCAGCGAGGGGCCGGTGCGCAGGAGAGCGGTCCACCCATCGGGGATCGAGCCGACGTCGTTCGTCGAGTAGCCCAGGCGCGCGATGGTGTCGTCGGTCGCACCCGGGAGGGGGAACGCCGTGCCCGTGGCATCCACCAGTGTCAGGATGCTCGTGTTGTCGGCGCCTCGTCCGCCGGCGCGCACGAGAGCCCCGTGGCTGGGATCGACCCGGATGCCGGTGGTGACGGCGGTCGAGGTCGGTTGCGTGGCCAGAGTCGTCGTGGCCTGGCCCTCGCCGGCGGTGAGCACGGCGCAGGGACGCTGACCCGAGGGGACGGTTTCGAAGCCGACCCGGGGCCACTCGTCGCCGAGGCCCTGCGTCGCGGTGGGGAGGCTGCGGATCTCGTCCGCGGTCACCTCGGTCACCTTGCCCTTGAGGGCTTCGCCGCTGCCCAACTGGTACAGCTGCCAGGCGAGGGGCGAGAGCGATTCGAGCACGCCGCCGGTCTGCACGAGGAAACGCTCGTCTTCGGCGGCGCCGGCCTGTCGGATGACCTGGCCGACGCGCAGTGAGGTGTTCGCGACGGGCTGGCCGTAGTTCTGCAGCGTGATCGGGGTGAGGGCCGTACCGGCCGTGAACAGGTCGAGCCACGACGCCGGCACGGTCACGGGGGAGAGGGACGAGATCCCGGCGGCGCGGAGCACGGCGTCCGCCACCTCGCTCGAGACCGCGAAGCTCCGGCCGCCCTGCACCACGTGCAGGATGCCGTCGACCGATACGACGACCGCGCGGTCGGTGGCGGGGGTCGGGCCCGCGGCCGCGGAGATGCGCACGTCGAGACCGGCGTCGTCGGAGACGCAGGCGCTCCAGCCGGTGTTGATGAGCCCTGAAACCGGAGGCAGCTCGTCCGGAGCCCCGGTGATGCCGACGGTGTCGCCGACGGGGGTACCGCCGAGGGTCGAGGAGTCGGTGGAGATGACGCCGTACTCGTTCGCCGGGAGCAGCAGGCGGGCGCTGGCCGTGTTGATCACGGGGTGCAGCACGCCGTCGACGGTGACGAAGCGGGCACCGGTGTCGGACACGAGGACGAGCTTGCCGTTCTCCCAGCCGGTCGGCAGGCCGGGGCGGATGAGCCCGTAGAAGACGCCGACGAGCACCACGATCACGGTGAGGGCGATCGCGGCGATGACCGCGCGCAACGGCGAGCTCGGCTGCAGCTCTTTACCGCCGGGGGCGCCGCTGACGAATGCGGTGAGGAGGCGGCGGCGCGAGAAGTTCTGCGCCTCGATCAGGTCGCCCTTGGTGGCCATGCGTCAGGCCAGACCGGACGAGATGACCGCGAGGGGCAGGAGCGCTGCCAGGACGAGCAGCTCGGCGGTGTCGGCGAGGCGGATCAGCCGCAGGCGCGTCTTGGGAGCGAGCAACGTGACCGTGACGACGCAGACGGTGGCGATGGCCAGGACGACGAGGATGCCCACACGCAGACCCGGCTGGGCGAGCGAGGCCACGACCCCGGCCACGACGAGACCGATGATGCCGGTGGCCATGACGGTGAGCACGCCGGAGCGGGCGAAGGTCTGGCGCGAGGGGAACATCATGCCCGCGAACGCCAGGGCGCACACGAGAGCGCCGGTGGCGTTCTGCGCGGCGACGAGAGGAGTCGCCACCAGGATGGCGGCGGCCAGGGCCAGGCGCAGTCCCATCAGGACGCGCTTGCCCTGTGCCACGCGGGCGGCCACGTCGTCGGCGTCGATCGGCTGCGGGTCGGCGAACATCTCGGCGTCGCTCTGGGGCGACACCACGCGAAGACGCGTGGTGCCGATGGCCAGCCAGGGCAGCGCCCCCGCGAGCGTGGCGACGACGCCGACCATCAGGGTCCAGACGGTGGGGGCGGGAAAGAAGGCGGCGAGGGTTCCGGTGACGCCCAACGCTCCGCCGGCAACGAGGGGCGCGAGCTGCAGCTCGGCCCGCTCCCGGGTGAGGGCGAGCGAGACACCGGCGATGACGAAGGCTCCGCCGCCGGCGGCGGCCATCGGCAATCCCCACATGTCGAGGGAGGCGGGCATCGCGATGAAGCCGGCGACGGCGGCGAAGAGGGATGCCGCCATCCCCAGGCCCTGACCTGCCTCGCGCTGGCCGAGTCGTGAGACGACCGCCGAGACGACGAGCAGCACGACGGCTCCGCCGCCCGCGACGAGAGCGCCGAAGGGGAGGGCGCGACCGGCCGCGAGCAGGAGGACGGCGCACACGCCGAGCAGCGCGAGGCTGACCGCGAGGGCTGTGCGCGCGTTGTCGCGGGTGGTCCAGGGACGGTTCTGCTGGCTGGTGGCGTCGATGACGGCCTCGACGATGTCGTCGTAGACGCGCGGCTGGGCGACGAGACCTCCGCGCACGAGGGTCAGCACTTCGCCGTCGACGATGCCCTGCGCCGCGGCCCCGCGAGACGGGTCGACGCTGGTGCCGTCCGAGCGCTGGAGCGCGTACCCCGCCGAGGTCATCGACGGGTCGAGCACGCCGAGGGACCGGGCGAAGCCCGGGAGGAACTCGATCACCGGCACTTGCGCCGGAATCGCGATGTCGAGCCTGCGTCCCTCGCTCTGCACCGACAACCGCAGCAGCGCTCGTGTCGCATTCATGACGTCAGCCATCTGCGGCCCCCTCTTTCCGGACCGAAGCCCCCTGCGGTCAGACCCCGAAATCCTATCGGTGGGTCAGGGGTCGGATGTCAGTGGAAACGCGCCGCCGACGCACGATCGGCGGAGACGTAGTCGTCGGCGATCGAGTCGGTGGCGTTCGAGATGCGTTGGAGCACGTCGCGCATCTGCTCGAGCGTGGCGCTCCACTGCTGCTGGGCGTTGTTGTACGCCGCCTGCGCGGTGCCCTCCCACTGTCCCCGTAGGCGAGCGACCTCGCTGTCGAGGCCACCCAGGGTCGCGTCGATACGCGCACTCTCGGAGCGGAGTCGAGCAGCCGCAGCGTGCAGCGATTCGGGCGTGACACGGAAGTCGCTCACGACTGGCCTCCCAGCATCGTTCCGAGACCGTGGATGGTCGTGCGGTGCTCTTCTTCTACGGCTTCCTGGTCGCGGGCCGTGGCCTGCAGCGCGGCACTGAGGGTGATGAGCACGTCGTTCAGCTTCCGCGCGCCCGCCGTCCACTCCTCGACGAGGATGCCGTACGAGCTCGCCGCGTCGCCCGACCAGTTGCCGCGCAGCTCGTCGAGTTCCGCGAGCACCCGCCTGGTGCTGTCGGCGATGTCGGCGTGCGCGCCGTTCACCACCTCGGAGCCCCGGGCAAGGGCTCCCTCTTCCGCGGAAATGCGGTCAGACATGTCGTGTTCTCCTGTCGGAACCGTTCAGTGTGTCGAAAGACGTGATCACTCGTCGCGTCCGCCGGCCTGGGCGTTCTCGGACCGGGGGCCGATCTCTTCATCGTCCTCCATGCGGGGGGCGATGGGACCGCCGAGCCCACGAGATGCTTCGTCGCGACGGTCGGAGCGCGAGCCGGGTCCGCCCATTCCGCCGACGCCGCGGCTCCCGGCGCCCGCGCCGCGGGCTCCGCCACCAGCGGCTCCGCCGCCTGCTGCGCCGCCGCCAGCCGTGCCGCCAGCACGCATACCGGCACCCTTGGCCGTCGATGCCGCGGGTGCGCCGCCGCCGGCGGCACCGCCCATTCCGCCGACGCCGCGGGTTCCGAGGCCGGAGCCGGCTGCGGCGGTCTTGCCGAGCAGGCCGCCCGATCGCCCGGCTGCGCCGGATGCTGCCGTGCCGCCCGCACCGCTGAACAGGCTGCCTCCGGGAGCACCCGCGCCACGCGCGATGCTGCCGAGTGCGGCCGCGCCGCCGCCGCCGGCGATCAGGCCCGCACCGAGACCGGATCCGATGCCCGCTCCGGCGCCGCCGGAACCGGAACCGCCGAGCAGACCTCCGCCGGGGGCCGAGGGGATGGTCCCGGGCAGGTTCGGGGTGCCGATGATCGAGCCGTCCGGAGTCGGCTCGGGCTTGATGTTGTCGAGGTCGATGATGGGGGTGGTGCCGTGGATCGGGCCATCCGGTCGCGGCCCGATGACCCCCGGCTGCGGCATCCCGTGGTAATCGGGCTGCGAGTTGCCATTGTCGT
>JAKOMY010000284.1 GCA_022702225.1 Microbacteriaceae bacterium
ACGCTCGAGAACGCCATCGCGGCCCCGGCCAGCATCGGGTTCAACAGGCCCAGCGCGGCCAGCGGCAGCGCGGCGACGTTGTACGCGAACGCCCAGAAGAGGTTGCCGCGGATGATCCGCATCGTGCGCCGGCTGAGGGCGAGGGCGGTGACGATGCCCCGCGGGTCGTCGCGCATGAGAGCCACGTCGCTCGCGTGCAGCGCGGCATCCGTCCCTCCGCCCATCGCGATACCCAGATCGGCGGATGCCAGGGCCGCGGCGTCGTTGACTCCGTCGCCGACCATCGCGACGGTGCGTCCCTGGGCGCGCAGGGCCGTGATCTCGTCGACCTTCCCTTCGGGCAGGACCCCCGCGCGTACGCGTTCGATGCCCAGTGCATCGGCGACGGCACGGGCGACGTGCTCGTTGTCGCCGGTGAGGAGCACGGGCTCCAGCCCCATGGCCTTCAACTGCGCGACCGCTCGGGCGCTCTCGGGGCGGACCGTGTCGGCCACCTCGATGACGACTCGGGCGTGCGGGGCACCGTCGGGACCGGCCCACCCGGCCACCACGACGGTGCCGCGCCGCTCCCCCGCCTCGACGGCGTCGGCGAGCGCCGCGGGCAGCTGCGCGCCGAGGTCCGCGGCGAGCGCCGGACGACCGGCGAACACCCGTACGCCGTCCACGGTCGCGGTGACCCCACGACCGGGCAGGGCCTCGAGGTCGGTGGCGACCGGCCCCTCGCCCGCGGCGGCGACGATCGCGTGGGCGATGGGGTGCTCGGACCCGCGTTCGACGGCGGCGACGCGCCGCAGGGCGTCGGCGGCATCCTGAGCATCGGCGGTCGTGACGCGCGCGACGCTCATCCGGCCCGAGGTGAGAGTGCCCGTCTTGTCGAGCACGATCGTGTCGATGCGCTCCGCGGACTCGAGCGCCGCGGGTCCGGTCACGAGGATGCCGAGCTGCGCTCCGCGACCGGTGCCGACGAGGATCGCGATCGGGGTCGCAAGTCCCAGGGCGCAGGGGCAGGCGATGATGAGCACCGCGACGGCCGCGGTGAAGCCGGCGGCCACGGGCTGCCCGGCGACGAGCCACGCCACCAGGGTCAGGGCGGCGAGCGCGATGACGACGGGCACGAAGACGCCGGAGATGCGGTCGGCGAGCCGCTGCACGCGACTCTTGCCGAGCTGGGCGTCTTCGACGAGGCGGGCGATTCGGGCCAGGCGGGTCTGCTCCCCCACTCCCGTCGCGCGGACGACCAGTCGCCCGCCCGAGGCGATCGTGCCGCCGGTGACGGTGTCCCCGGGGCCGACGTCGACGGGCAGCGCTTCTCCGGTCAGCATGCTCTCGTCGATCGAGGCACGCCCTTCGAGCACCTCCCCATCGGTGGCGACCGTGGCGCCCGGCCGCACGACGAAGGCATCGCCCACCGAGAGCCGGTCGATGTCGATGCGTCGCCCATCGGCGAGTTCCGCCTCGCGAGCGCCGAGGTCGAGCAGGGCGCGCAGCGCCGCGCCGGCCCGCCGCGTGGATCGCTGCTCGATGACGCGCCCGAGCAGGAGGAACACCGTCACCGCGGCCGCTACCTCGAAGTAGACGACGGCGGTCGCGTCGTGCACCGGGCCGAAGAGCATGACCTCATGCCGGATGCCGATCCGCCCGGCCGTTCCGAAGACGAGTGCCCACACGCTCCACAGGTAGGCGGCGAAGGTGCCCAGGGTGATGAGGGTGTCCATGGTCGCCGCGCCGTGGCGCGCGTTGCGCAGCGTCGCACGATGGAACGGCCAGCCGCCCCAGAGCACGATCGGTGTCGTGAGAACGAGCGAGACCCACTGCCAGCCCGGGAACTGCCACGCCGGGATCATCCCGAGGGCGACCACCGGCACGGCGAGGGCGAGCGAGACCCACAGACGGACGCGCAACGGGGTGGAGCCGGGCGCGTCGCCAGTGTCGTGGACGTGGCCGGCGTGGTCCGCAGCCGCGTCGAGCGCGTGGCCGGTCGCCGCGTCGATCTCGCCGCCGGGCGCGGGAACGGCGACGGCATCGGGCGCCGAGGTGCCGGCATCCGCTCGCTCGCCCGTTGGGGTCGGCAGAGGGGCGGATGCCGCCACACCCGCCGCCGGCCGAGAGGCGGGGCGCGGACGGACGGTGGCGTCGTATCCGGCGGAGCGGACGGCGTCGACGAGGGCAGCGGGGTCGAGGTCGGCGGGGTAGCGCACCCGCGCGGTCTCGGTCGCCAGGTTCACCGCGGCCTCGACGCCCTCGACGCGGCCGAGTTTCTTCTCGACGCGGGCGACGCAGCTCGCGCAGGTCATGCCTTCGATATCGAGCACGGCCTCCGCGGTCGGTGCTTCGGTGCTCTCGGCCATGGCTCCTCCTCCGGTCACTCCGTTCTCAACACGATACCCCCTGGGGGTATTCCCGGGGCCGGATCCCGTCCGGGCCGCCCACCCGCCCGCGCCGGCCCGCGCGACCCTACGCTGGAGTCATGGCCGACACGATGACACGCGAGCAGCGGGTCGTCCTGGCGGTTGCCGTTCTGGCGTCGTTCGTGTCGTTCCTCGACGGGACCGTGGTCAACGTCGCTCTCCCCGCGATCGCGGGCGAACTCGGCGGCGGCCTGTCGACGCAGCAGTGGGTCGTGGACGCCTATCTCGTGACCCTCGGGGCGTTCATCCTCGTCGCGGGTTCGCTGAGCGATGTGCTGGGGCGCGTCGTGGTGCTGCGGATCGGCCTCATCGGCTTCGGCATCACCTCTCTCGCGATCGCCGCAGCCCCCACGGCCGAGTTCCTCATCGTCGCCCGAGCGCTGCAGGGCATCGCCGGCGCGCTCCTGGTCCCGAGCTCGCTGGCCCTCATCACCTCGACGTTCCGCGGACCCGCGCAGGCCCGCGCGATCGGCATCTGGACCGGCGCGACCACCGTCGCCATGCTCGCCGGCCCCCTCATCGGCGGCATCTTCGTCGACACGCTCTCCTGGCGCCTGGTGTTCCTCGTGAACGTCCTGCCCATTGCGGTGACCCTGTGGTTGCTCGCCCGCCTCGGGCACCGCGACCACCGGCGTCCCGGCGCCCGCGTCGACATCCTCGGGGCCGTGCTGTGCGCCCTGGGACTCGGCGGCATCGTCTTCGCCCTCATCGAACAGCCGAACCTCGGGTGGGCCTCGCCGGTGATCTGGGTGCCCGGGGTCATCGGCATCCTGTCGTTCGCGGGTTTCCTCGTGCGCCAACGCACGGCGCGCGACCCGATGATGCCGCTCGACCTGTTCCACTCGCGCAACTTCTGGGCGGGAAATCTCACCACCGTCTTCGTCTACGCAGCCCTGTCTCTCAACGGCTTCGTCCTGAGCGTGTACCTGCAGCAGGGCGCGGGGCTGCCGGCCACCCTCGCGGGACTCGCATCGCTGCCGAGCACGGTGCTGATGATCCTGCTCAGCTCACGGATGGGCGCGCTCGCGGGGCGTTTCGGACCGCGCCTGTTCATGACGCTCGGCCCGATCGTGATGGCCGTGGGCGCCCTCCTGCTGCTGAACGTCGGCGGCGACTTCGCCTACGTCACGCAGGTGCTACCCGGAGTGATCGTGTGGGGCCTGGGCCTGACCGCCACGGTGTCCCCCCTCACGGCGGCCGTGCTCGGCGCGATCGACACCGAACGATCGGGCATCGCCTCGGCCGTCAACAACGCCGTCTCGCGCGTCGCGGGACTCCTCGCGATCGCCGCGGTGTCGGCGGTCGTGGGCGGCTCGCTCGATCTCGACGGCTTCCACCGCGCTGCCGTCTTCACCGCGGCGCTGATGCTGCTCGGGGCTGCGGCGTCGTTCCTCGGCATCCGGAATCGGTTGCCCCGGCAGGACTGAGCGACGGACCCGGGCGTCACGCGCACCCGGAGCGGTGTAGAGGTGCCCGAGCGGCCCCGAGGCCACGGACGACGCCGCGAAGCCGCGCCCTCTCCGCGCTCAGCGCAAAATGGCCCGCGCCCGCTCCACGTCGTCGGCCATCTGCACCAGCAGGGCGTCGATGCCGTCGAAGGCCGTCATCTCGCGCACCCGCTCGACGAAACGCACCTCGACATGATGGCCGTACAGGTCGAGGCCGGTCTCATCGATCACGTACGCCTCGACCTGACGGGCGTGCACGTCGTCGAACGTGGGATTGGTGCCGACGCTGATCGCGGCCGGGTAGCTGATGCGCCGCGCGCCGTCGACGTCCACGAGCCAGCCGGCGTAGACACCGTCAGCGGGGACGAAGCCCTCGAGTTCGGGCGAGAGGTTCGCGGTGGGGTAGCCGAGCTCGCGGCCGCGCTTGAGTCCGTGCACGACTTCGCCCCACACCGAGGGCGCACGACCGAGCAGGCGCGCAGCCGTGGCGACGTCGCCGACCGACAGCGCCTCGCGTATCCAGGTGGACGACACCCGCCGATCGGCGTGCACCGCGCGCACATCCTCCACCACGTCGACGCGGAACCCGTGCTCGGCGCCCATACGCGTCAGCAGGTCGGGGTCGCCCTCTCCCCCGGCACCGAAACGGAAGTCACGGCCCACGAGCACCGTTCGCGCCTGCAGCGCCTCCACGAGCACCCGCAGCGCGAAGTCGTGGGCGGGGATGGCCGCCAGCTCCTCGTCGAAGGTCAGCAACAGGGTGGCATCCACCCCGGCCCGCTCGAGCAGCTCGAGCTTCTGGTGCGGTCCGATCACATCGGGCGGACATTTCTCGGGGCGCAGCACGCTCAACGGGTTGCGGTCGAAGGTCACCGCCACCACGCGCGCTCCGTCGGACGCGTCGATGCGCGCCCGGTCGATCACGGCGCGGTGCCCGGCGTGGACGCCGTCGAACTTGCCGATCGCCACCACCGAGGGACCGAAGTTCTTCGGCACCTCCGCGGGCTCGCGGAACACGATCACCGGGTCGCCCGACGGTGACGCATGAGCCACCACAGTCCGAGGAAGGGCAGCACGAGGGGGATGAACAGGTATCCGTAGCCGTAGACCGACCACACCGTCGGGTGCTGGAACAGCTCGGGGAGCACGAGACTCAGGGTTCCCACGACGAGGACACCCACCAGCTCGAAACCGATGGCGATCCACGCGATGCGGTACCAGGTCGGTCGCGCCGAGAAGACGAGCGCGAGGGTGGCGAGGATGTACACGACCGCGGCGAGGGCCGACAGCGAGTACGCGAGCGGGGCGTCGTCGAACTCGCGAACGATCTGCACGAAGGAGCGGCCGGTGGCGGCGAGCGCCATGATGCCGTAGACGACGACGAGGACACGGCCGATGCCGGTCATCCCCCGGGAGCGGGTGGGAGTGGTGGATGCCATGACCTGTCGATTCTAGTTCGCCCGCGGCCGCGGCGAGCGGTGCGGCCCGCGTCAGGCCAGCTGTACGGTCCAGATGATGTGCATGCGCCAGACCATGACGGCCACGGCGAGGGCCGCGACGCCCATGATGACGGTGCTCCAGCGGCTGCGTTCGATGAGCGCCCACGCGGCTCCCGCGACTGGCACGAGGGCGGCCGAGACGAGATAGGTCCAGAACTCGAGCAGGCTCCCCGACGGGGGGTTGCCGGCGAACGGCGAGATGATCGCCACCACGATCTGCACGATGAGCAGCAGTTCGATGAGCGCGAGGGATCCGACCGTGACGTCTCCGGGGCGGCGTCCGACGAGCCCCGCCGTGATCGCGACGAGGCCCGCGAGGACGGCGATCCCCACCTGCACGAGCGTGAACCACAGGATCATCGGGCGGCCTCCTCGGGCATGTTCATGGCGCTCTTGAGCTGCGTTCCCCGCTTCTCGACGATGCCGACGAGGCGACCGTCGGGGTCGATCGCGGCGGCGAGGGCGCCCGTCAGGCGTCCTCCCCCGTCGATGCGTTTGCCGTGACGCAGATCGCGCGCTTCGTCCGCCCCCACCGCGAGGGCGCCCACGACGACGGCGGCCGCGGTGGCCGGCTCGACGAGGGCGTCTTCGGCGATGTCGTCGACGGATGCCGCGCCGGCGACGTCGAAGGCACCGATGCGGGTGCGCCGAAGGGCCGTCAGATGCCCGCCCACGCCCAGCGAGCGACCCAGGTCGCGGGCCAGGGCTCGGATGTACGTACCGCTCGTGCAGTCGACGACGACGTCAATCTCGATCGTCGTGTCGCCCCGACGGGTCTCGCGCACAAGGAAGCGCGAGACGGTGACGCGCCGAGCCTTCAGCTCGACCTCCTCGCCCGCGCGGGCAAGGTCGTAGGCGCGGCGCCCGTCGACCTTGATGGCCGACACCGTGCTCGGCACCTGGTCGATCTCGCCCGTCAGCTCGGCGATACCCTCGAGGATCTGCGCCTCGGTCACGGCGGAGGCGTCCGCACGGGCGGTCTCGACCCCGTCGGCGTCGTCGCTGTCGGTCTCGACCCCCAGGAGGATCGTCGCCTCGTACGTCTTGTCGGCGCCGACGATGTACGTGAGCAGCCGTGTCGCCCCCTCGACGCCGAGGACGAGAAGTCCGGTCGCCATAGGGTCGAGCGTGCCAGCATGGCCGATCTTGCGTGTGCCGAGCGCCCGGCGGGCTCGCGACACGACGTCATGGCTGGTGATACCCCCGGGTTTGTCGACCAGGAGGATGCCGGGGCGGACCATCAGCAGAAGTCTCCGAACACCTGGACCGGGTGCGAGGGGTCGGAGTTCTCGACGATGACCGAGGCGGCGACGCGCGGCCGCGCGGTGTGGACGTACTGCTTCTGCGCGTCGGGCAGCTCGGGGCGCGGCTGTCCGACGGGCGGGTTGGCCTCGAGCCACACCGACCAGTTCCACAGTCCCCGCCGCGCCGGGGTCTGGAGGAACACGCCGTCGACCACGAGCACTGCGTCGCCCTCGCCCGCGCGGAAGGGCGCCACGACGCCGTCGCGCACGTCGGCTGCCTCGTCGGAGACGCTCGCCCGGTGCACGGCCGTGCCATCCTCGGACACCGCGGACGCGAAACCCTCGGCGAAAGCGCGCGCCGCCTCGGCATCCAGCCCCTCGATGGCCACCACGACGCGGCCCGCGCGGTTGTTCTGCCGCATGAGGTCGCGCAAGCTGCGCTGAAGGGTCTCGACGGGGTTCTCGCTGGGCATGCCTCCAGCCTACGGTCGACCACCGACACTCGACCGCGCTCTCCGCCCCGCTACGGTTGCGCCGCGCCGCCCCGAACCACGCAGAAACGCGACCCGCGCACAGAAACACGCTCTGCTCGCGTTTACGGGCGCGGAGGGTGTTTATGCGTGCCGAAGGACCGGGTTCTGCGACCGTAGGCTGGAGGGATGCCAGATCTCGCCGCCCCGCTCATCGCGTGGTACCGCGACGCGGCGCGCGACCTCCCCTGGCGCCGCCCGGGGTTCGGCGCGTGGGGCACGCTGGTCAGCGAGTTCATGCTGCAGCAGACCCCGGTCACGCGAGTCATCCCGCATCTCGAAGCGTGGCTGGAGCGCTGGCCGACCCCGGCGGACCTGGCCGCCTCTCCCCCGTCCGAGGCGGTGACGCAGTGGGCCAACCTCGGCTACCCGCGGCGCGCGCTGTGGCTGCATCGGGCGGCGGTCGAGATCCGCGACCGGCACGACGGGGTCGTCCCCCGCGATGTCGAGGCGCTCCTCGCCCTCACCGGGATCGGCGATTACACCGCCCGCGCGGTAGCGGTCTTCGCCTACGGCGACCGCCACCCGGTCGTCGACACGAACACGAGGCGCGTCCTCGCCCGCGCGGTCGAGGGCGTGGCGCAGCCCGGTCCTCCGCACCGCCGGGATCTCGAGCGGATGGATGCCGAGCTCCCCCACGACATGATCGATGCGGCGATCGTGAACGCCGCCGCCATGGAGCTCGGCGCGATCGTCTGCACGGCCCGCTCGCCGAAGTGCGACCTCTGCCCGCTCGCCGCGCAGTGCGCCTGGCGGGCCGCAGGCTACCCCGCCTCCGAAGACCGCCGCCGTCGGCAGGCGAAGTACGAGGGAAGCGACCGCCAGGCGCGCGGAGCCGTGCTGAAGGTGCTGCGCGATGCGGCCCCCTCCTCGGTGCCGCTGTTCGCGGTGCTCCCCGACTGGCCCGACACCGCACAGCGCGACCGTGCCATCGACTCGCTCATCGCCGACGGCCTCGCCGAAGCGGTCGACGACGTCCTGCGTCTGCCCGGTCACTCGGCATCCTGAATCCGCCCCGGGGCACTCCGTGCCGGACGCGCCGCTCCGGACGCGACGCTCCGGCGACACCGTCGCGGCGCGGACTGAGCCCGTCGCCACCGCCGGACGGCGCGGTCCTCCACCGACAGCCCTCCCAGGAACGACGAAGGCCGGACACGACCCCTCGGGGCGGTGTCCGGCCGTGTGCTTCGAAGTTCAGGAGCGAGGCGCGTCTTCGACGTCGACGTCGTCTTCGCTGTCGTCGTCCTCTTCGTCTTCGCGCGGCTTGACGTACGGATCGGCGTCTCCCGCGTAGGCGGCCGAGGCGGCGAGACCCGCGACCGACTCGTCCCGCTCGCGCGCTTCGCGCAGCAGCGCCGAGATGTGGTCGGCGTTCTCGGGGATTCCATCGAGGATGAACTCCAGTGACGGGGTGAGCCGCGTGTTGAGGTTCTTGCCGACCTCGCTGCGGAGCATGCCGGTCGCCGACTTCAGCGCGGCGGCGGTGTCGGCGCGATGCGCCTCGTCGCCCATGACGGTGTAGAACACCGAAGCGTGCTGGAGATCACCCGTGACCCGCACGTCGGTGATGGTGACGAATCCAAGCCGCGGGTCGCGCAGCCCCTTCTCGAGACGCTCGGCGAGCACCACGCGGATCCGGTCCGCCACTCGCGCCTGTCGTTCCCCTGCCACGTCAATTCCTATCTCTCACTAAGCCAGACGTCACACGCCAGATGCCGAAGCATAGGCGAAGGACGGAGGTTTCGTGGGTCTGCGGGAGCATCGGGGTAGAGGCCCCGCTCTGCTCCCGCAGACCCACGAAACCGGAGGCCGTAGCCGGTAGCTACGACCTCCGGTGTGTGATCAGCCTCGCGGCTTCTCGACCATTTCGGTGGTCTCGATCTCGTCACCGATCTGGATGTCGTTGAACTTGCCCAGACCGATACCGGCCTCGAAGTCCGTACGCACCTCGGTGACGTCGTCCTTGAAGCGACGCAGCGACTCGATCGCCAGGCCGTCCGCCAGCACGACACCATCGCGGATGACGCGGGCCTTGGCGTTGCGCGTGATCGTTCCCGATCGCACGATGACACCGGCGATGTTGCCGAACTTCGAGGAGCGGAACACCTCGCGGATCTCGGCGACACCCGACTGCACCTCTTCGAACTCCGGCTTGAGCAGGCCCTTGAGCGACTGCTCGACGTCGTCGATCGCGTTGTAGATGACCGAGTAGAACCGCACGTCGACACCCTCGCGGGCGGCACGCTCGCGGGCCTTCGTGTCGGGACGGACGTTGAAGCCGATCACGATCGCGTTGTCGATCGTGGCCAGGTTGATGTCCGACTCGGTGATCGCACCCACACCGCGGTGGATGATGCGCAGCTGGACGCTGTCATCGACCTCGATCTTGAGCAGCGATTCCTCGAGCGCCTCGACGGCACCCGACACGTCACCCTTGATGATGAGGTTGAGCGACTCGACCTTGCCCTCTTCGAGAGCACGGGTGAAGTCCTCGAGCGAGATGCGCTTGCGGGCCTTGGCCAGCTGGGCGTTGCGCTCGGCGGCTTCACGCTTCTCGGCGATCTGACGCGCGGTGCGGTCTTCCTCGGTGACGATGAACACGTCGCCGGCGCGGGGCACGGAGTTCAGACCCTGCACCGAGACGGGACGCGACGGGTAGGCCTCTTCGACCGCTTCGCCGTTCTCGTCCATCATCGCGCGGACACGGCCGTAAGCCGTTCCCGCGACGATCGCGTCGCCGACGCGGAGGGTTCCGGACTGGATGAGCACCGTGGCGACCGAACCGCGACCCTTGTCGAGCTTCGCTTCGATCGCGACACCGCGGGCAGCCTTGTTCGGGTTGGCCGTCAGGTCGAGACCGGCGTCGGCGGTGAGCAGGACCGCATCCAGGAGGGCCTGGATGTTGAGGTTCTGTCGAGCCGAGACGTCGACGAACATGACGTCTCCGCCGTACTCCTCGGCGACCAGGCCGTACTCGGTGAGCTGCTGGCGGACCTTGGCCGGGTTGGCGTCGGGCTTGTCGACCTTGTTGACCGCGACCACGATCGGCACGTTCGCCGCCTGGGCGTGGTTCAACGCCTCGACCGTCTGCGGCATGATGCCGTCATCGGCCGCGACCACGAGGATCGCGATGTCGGTCACCTGCGCTCCTCGAGCACGCATGGCGGTGAACGCCTCGTGACCCGGGGTGTCGATGAAGGTGATCGCGCGCTCGATGCCCTCGTGCTCGGTCCAGATCTGGTACGCACCGATGTGCTGCGTGATGCCGCCGGCCTCGCCCGCGACCACGTTGGTCTGGCGGATGGCGTCGAGGAGTCTCGTCTTACCGTGGTCGACGTGACCCATGACGGTGACCACGGGAGGACGGATCTCGAGATCGTCCTCGCTCTCGGCCTCGAGCTCGGCATCGAGGTCGAGACCGAAGCCCTCGAGGAGCTCCTTGTCTTCGTCCTCGGGCGAGACCATCTGGATCTTGTAGCCGAGCTCGGCACCGAGCACCTCGAAGGTGGCCTCGTCGAGCGACTCGGTCGCGGTGGCCATCTCGCCCAGGTTGAACAGGATGGTCACGAGCGTGCCGGGCTGGACGGTGTAGCCGCGCAGGGCCTCGAGCTTGTCCGCGAAGTCGGCGATGGATGCGCCGCGGCGCAGGCGGATGATCTCGCCGTTGCCCTTCGAGACGTTGACGCCGCCGACGACCGGCGCCGACCGCATCTCGAATTCCTGCCGCTTCGCCCGACGCGACTTACGCTGCTTGGACTTGCCGCCACCCTTACCGAAGGCACCCGCGGTACCACCGCCGGGACCGCGGCCACGGCCGCCGCCACCACCGGGACGACCGGCGAAACCACCGGCCGGAGCACCGCCACCGGGGCGCTGGAAACCGCCACCGGCACCGCCGGGACGACCGGGACCGCCGGGACGCTGCTGGAACGGAGCGCCGGGACGACCGCCGCCACCGGGACGACCGGCACCGCCGGGGCGCGGGGCACCGGGACGCGGGGCGCCGGGACGCGGAGCCTGGGGACGCGGGATGTTGCCGGGGGTCGGGCGCTGGCCCATGCCCTGCGCCGAAGCGAAGGGGTTGTTGCCCGGACGGGGGCCCGCGGGACGCTGGCCCATGCCCTGCGAGGAGGCGAAGGGGTTGTTGCCCGGACGCGCTCCACCCGGACGCGGGGGCGCGCTCGGGCCGGGCTTGGGGGCACCGGCGCCGGGGGCGGCGGCACCGGGGGTCGGCGCACCGGACGTCGACGCCGAAGCGGCGGGCTTGGCTGCCGGGGCCTCGGCCGCTGCGGGAGCGGCCTTCTCGGGGGCAGCGGTCTCGGGGACCGGGCTCGCCGCGGGAGCGGCGGGGGCCGCGGGCTTGGCGGGGCCGGGGGTCGGGCCCGAGGGACGGGCACCGGGGGTCGCCGCAGGACGCGCGGGGCCCGGACGGGCGCCGGGGCGCGCCGCGGGCGCGGCGGGCGATCCACCGGCGGCCGGCGCCGAAGAGCCCTCGGCCGCGAGGGCGGCGCGGAGCTTACGGGCCACCGGGGGCTCGATGGTGGATGAGGGGCTCTTGACGAATTCGCCGAGCTCCTTCAGCTTCGCAAGCGCGACCTTGCTGTCGACGCCGAGCTCGGAAGCGATCTCGTGCACGCGTGGTTTTGCCACAATTCTCCTGTCTGAGGGCCTACCCCGGACAGGGCAGACCGCTAGTTGCGGACGGGTCTCATTTCGAGCCGTTCACTTCGTGTCCATAGCCGTTCAGCCTTTTCGCTGGAGGTGTGATTCGAAGGTCTGCGTGTCAAGCGGGCCTGACACACGCAATGCTCGTACGAAGGCGCGACGCGTAAGAGCTTTTCTCACGCATGCGTCCGTCTCGTGCACCCACGCTCCCCGACCCGGAAGGACCGCTCGTTCGTCTGCGACGAGGACCGATCCGTCGGTGACCACTCGCAGAAGCGAGGATCGGGGGGCGCGTGCGCGGCATCCGACGCACGTTCGTACGGGTTCCACTCTACACCTCGTGATCGTGGGGACGATCGGACCCTCAGTTGTCTTCGAGGATGCTGTCGGGCTGGATGTCGATCTTGGCGCCGGTGAGCTTCGCGGCCAGGCGGGCGTTCTGGCCCTCCTTGCCGATCGCCAGCGACAGCTGGTAGTCCGGCACGAGGGCGCGCACGGCCTTGGTCGTGGCATCCAGGACGAAGGACGAGGTGACCTTGGCCGGCGACAGCGCGTTCGCGACGAAGCGCGGAAGCTCGGCGTCGTAGTCGATGATGTCGATCTTCTCGCCCGAGAGCTCCTCGGTCACGGCGCGCACGCGACGGCCGAGTTCGCCGATGCAGGCACCCTTGGCGTTGACCGTCGGGTCGGTCGCCTGCACGGCGATCTTCGAACGGTGGCCGGCTTCGCGAGCGAGCGAGACGATCTCGACCAGGCCCGCGGCGATCTCGGGGACCTCGAGGGCGAAGAGCTTTCGGACCAGGCCCGGGTGCGTGCGCGAGACGGTGATCTGCGGACCCTTGTTGCCCTTGGAGACGCTCGTGACGTAGACGCGCAGTCGCGAGCCGTGCGCGTAGGTCTCGCCGGGCACCTGCTCTTCGGGCGGGAGGATGGCCTCGACGGTGCCGAGGTCGACGTGCACCATGCGTGGGTTGGGACCCTGCTGGACGACACCGGCGACGATGTCGCCCTCTTTGCCCTTGAACTCCCCCAGCACGGCGTCGTCGGCGATGTCGCGCAGACGCTGGCTGATGACCTGCTTGGCGGCGAAGGCCGCGATGCGACCGAAGTCGTCGGGAGCCTGCTCCTCTTCGCCGATGACGGCCCCCTCGTCGTCGGTCACGGGCGTGAAGATGCCCACGTGACCGGTCTTGCGATCGAGGGAGGCACGAGCGCCCGTCGGGATCTCGCCGCTGGGCGAGATGTGCTTGGCGTAGGCGGTCAGGATCGCCTGCTCGATGATGCGCGCGAGTTCATCGAAGGGGATCTCCTTCTCGCGTTCGATCGTCTTCAGAAGTGCGAGATCGATGTCCACAAGGGCCCTCCGTTATTCAGCTCTCGTCGACGCGACCGGCGCCGACAACCCCCCTACGATACCCGGGAT
>JAKOMY010000288.1 GCA_022702225.1 Microbacteriaceae bacterium
CGCGCCCGCCGCCGCAAGCTCAGCGATTCACACAAGCTCAGCGCCACACGCCGAGACCGCGACTGAGGATGTGCAGATCGCTAAGGGTGCGCGCGCGACCGACCCCGACCCCGCGCGCGCGACCGCCCCCCACCCCGCGCGCGCGACCGACACCCACACATCCCACGACCCCGCCCCTGAGCGCAACGCCGCGCTCTCCACCACGGAGGTGTCCCGATGACCATGACCGTTTCCTCGCGCCCCGGCCTTCTGGCATCCGTCGACCCGGCCGGCATCGCGCTCGAGAACCTGCGCGCGCTGCAGCTCGAGCGCCTGCAGTGGACGGTCCGCCACGCCTACGAGAACGTCGCCCTGTACCGGCACAAGTTCGACGAGGCGGGTGTGCACCCCGACGACATCCGCAGCCTCGACGACATCCGCCTGCTGCCCTTCACGACCAAGGCCGACCTGCGCGAGACGTATCCCTTCGGCATGTTCGCGGTGCCGATGGCGGACGTTCGCCGCATCCACGCCTCGTCGGGCACGACCGGGCGCCCCACGGTCGTCGGCTACACCGGCGGCGACCTCGACCGCTGGGCCGACCTCGTCGCGCGCTCGCTGTCTGCCGCCGGCATCCGCCCCGGCGATCGCGTCCACAACGCCTACGGGTACGGGTTGTTCACCGGCGGCCTCGGCGCGCACGCGGGCATCGAACGCCTCGGCGCGACGGTCATTCCGATGTCGGGTGGGCAGACGGCACGCCAGGCGCAGCTCATCCAGGACTTCGCACCCGATGCCATCCTCTGCACGCCCAGTTACCTCTTGACCATCGCGGACGCGCTCGAGTCCGCGGGCATCGACCCGCGCTCGACGTCGCTTCGGGTCGCCGTCCTCGGGGCCGAACCGTGGACCAACGAGATGCGCCGCGAGATCGAGCGTCGTCTCGACCTCACCGCCGTCGACATCTACGGCCTGAGCGAGGTGATGGGCCCGGGCGTGGCATCCGAGAGCGCGCTCACCAAGGACGGCCCGCACATCTGGGAGGACCACTTCCTCCCCGAGACGATCGACGGCGATACGGGGGAGCCCGTGGCCGATGGCGGTCTCGGCGAACTGGTCTTCACCTCCCTCACCAAGGAGGCGTTCCCGGTCATCCGCTACCGCACGCGCGATCTCACCCGCCTGCAGCCCGGCACCGCGTTCCCGGCCATGCGCCGCATCGAGAAGATCACCGGACGCAACGACGACATGATCATCCTGCGCGGGGTGAATCTCTTCCCGACGCAGATCGAGGAGATCGTGCTCGGCATCGAGAAGCTCACCCCGCACTTCGTGCTCGAGCTGCGCCGCGAGGGGCGGATGGATGCCATGACCGTCCGCATCGAGAGGCACCCGGCCCTGGAGCGCGAGGTGTGCGAGGCGGCGGGCGTCGTGCTGCGGCAGCGCATCAAGGTGCTCATCGGCACGAGCGTCGACGTCTGTGTCGAGGAGCCCGGTGTCCTCCCGCGCAGCGAGGGGAAGTACAAGCGGGTGTACGACCTGCGCTGAGGGCGACGACCGCCGAAGACGTGGCGCATCGTGCGGGACCGCACCCGGTCGATCTCGTGCGGGCCCGACGAACACGCGCGCCCGGTCGTACGCTCGCGCGCGCATGGCGCCGCCGAGGTCGGGGTTCGGGGTCACGCCCGTTGCGGTCCTCGACACCCTCGGCTACAGTTTTACTGAACGATCGGTCTGTAAAAGGAGTCGACGATGACGATGACCGCACCCCCCACGGATGCTCTGGACGGCGAGGCGATGTTCGACGCCCTCATCGAGGCCGACGGCCGGATCGAACCGAGGGACTGGATGCCGGACGGCTACCGTCGCACGCTCATCCGGCAGATCTCGCAGCACGCGCACTCCGAGATCATCGGGATGCAGCCGGAGGGGGCGTGGATCACCCGCGCCCCGAGCCTCAAGCGCAAGTCGATCCTGCTCGCGAAAGTGCAGGACGAGGCGGGGCACGGCCTCTACCTCTACTCCGCCGCGCAGACCCTCGGCATCACGCGCGACGAGATGACGCAGCAGCTCGTCGACGGCAAGGCTCGCTACTCCTCGATCTTCAACTACCCGACCCCGACCTGGGCGGACATGGGAGCGATCGGCTGGCTCGTCGACGGCGCCGCGATCTGCAACCAGGTGCCCCTGTGCCGCGCCTCGTACGGTCCGTACGGCCGCGCCATGGTGCGCATCTGCAAGGAGGAGTCGTTCCACCAGCGCCAGGGGTTCGAGATCCTGCTCACCCTCATGCAGGGCACCGACGAGCAGCGTCGGATGGCGCAGGATGCCGTCGACCGCTGGTACTGGCCGAGCCTGATGATGTTCGGGCCCCCGGACGACGATTCGCCCAACTCGGCGCAGTCGATGGCGTGGAACATCAAGCGGTTCAGCAACGACGTCCTGCGCCAGCGGTTCGTCTCGATGCTGGTGCCGCAGGCGGCGGTGCTGGGTGTGACCCTGCCCGACCCCGAGCTGCGGTTCAACGACGAGACGGGCGAGTACGACATGGGCGAGATCGACTGGACCGAGTTCCACGAGGTGCTCGCGGGCCGCGGCCCCCTCAACACGATGCGTCGCCAGCACCGACGCGATGCCCACGAAGAGGGCGCGTGGGTGCGCGAGGCGGCCGCGGTGTACGCGGCGAAGAAGAACGCGAAGGCGGCTGCCTGATGGCCACCCCCGGAGGGACCCCCGCCGAGACCTGGCCGCTCTGGGAGGTCTTCGTGCGCGCGAACCGCGGCCTCAGCCACGTGCACGTCGGCTCGCTCCACGCACCCGATGCAGAACTCGCCGTCCGCAACGCCCGCGACCTGTACACCCGTCGCGGTGAGGGTGTGTCGGTCTGGGTCGTCCCCTCGGATGCCGTGACCACCAGCGACCCCGGAGCCAAGGGCGCGTTCTTCGAGTCGCCGGCCGGGAAGAACTACCGGCACGCGGTGTACTACACCGCGTCCGAGGGGGTGCCGCACCTGTGAGCACTTCGACCGATGCCGACCCGCACGGCGACGTCGCCCTCGACGCCCGCGAGCTCTCCGCCGAGTTCGCCGGGGGAGAGGCCCGCGCCACCGAACCCGACGTGGCGGCGTACTCCCTGAGCCTCGGCGACGATGCGCTGATCCTCGCGCAGAATCTCTGCGGGTGGGTCGCCCGGGCCCCCGAGCTCGAAGAAGACGTGGCCCTCGGCAACATCGCCCTCGACCTGCTCGGTCACGCGCGTTCGCTCCTGCGCTACGCGGGATCGTACGACGGTCGCAGCGAAGACGATCTCGCCTATTGGCGCGACGAGTCGGAGTTCCGCAGCGCCTGGCTGTTCGAGCTCCCGAACGGCGACTTCGCGCACACGATCGCCCGCCAGCTGTTGGCATCCACCTATCTTCTCGAGCTGTACCGAGAGCTCGCGGCATCCGCGGATCCCGTTCTCGCCGCCGTCGCGGCGAAGGCCGAGAAAGAGGTCGACTACCACCGCGACCACGCCGTGCAGTGGACGCTGCGCCTGGCCGGGGGCACCGAGGAGTCTCGGCGCCGGTTCCTCGTCGGCCTCGACGACGCGTGGCCGTACCTCGACGAGCTGTTCCGCGACCAGCCCGTGCACGACCGCCTCGACGGCGTCGCCGTGCGTCCCTCGACCCTGCGCGCTCGTGTCGACGACGTCCTCGCCGCCGTGCTGGCGGAAGAGGACGTGGCCGTGCCGACGGTTCCCGGCTCCTCCGCCGGCGGTCGTCGCGGCCTCCACCATCCCGCGTTCGGTCCGCTCCTCGCCGAGATGCAGGTGCTCGCTCGCCGCCACCCGGGAGCGACGTGGTGACCGCGACGCTCGAGCACGCCCGCGAGGTGGTCGCCGCCGTCGTCGATCCCGAAGTGCCGGTGCTGACGATCGCCGACCTCGGCGTGCTCCGCGACGTGCGTCTCGACGGCGGCACCGTCACCGTCACGATCACGCCGACCTACTCGGGCTGCCCCGCGGTCGACGCGATCCGCGACGACATCGTGCTGGCCCTCACCTCGGCCGGCTTCGACCGTGCTGTCGTGCAGACGACGCTCAGCCCCGCATGGACGACCGACTGGATGAGCGACGCCGGAAAGCGCAAGCTCACCGAGTACGGCATCGCCCCGCCCACCGGGCGCGCGCCGGCCGGACCCATCCGGCTCACGCTCAGCGTCGCCTGCCCCCGTTGCGGCTCGCTCGACACGCGGGAAGTCTCGCGCTTCGGCTCCACCTCGTGCAAAGCGCTGTGGGAATGCCGAGCCTGCCTCGAACCCTTCGACCACTTCAAGGCCCTCTGATGACGATGACGGATGCCGAGACCCCGGCCGCCGCGCGCACCCGCGCACGCTTTCACACCTTGCGTGTCGCGGCCGTGCGGCCCCTCACCCCCACGGCGATCGAGGTGACCTTCGCCGTCCCCGCTGAGCTCGCCGCGGCGTTCGACTACGCACCCGGGCAGTACGTGGCGCTGCGCGCCGTCGTCGACGGAGAGGAACTGCGCCGTTCGTACTCGATCTGCCGGCCGCCGGCGCAGGGGAGCGTCAGCGTCGGTATCAAGCGCGACCCCGACGGCCGCTTCTCGACCTGGGCGCACGAGCGCCTGCGCCCCGGCGACGAGATCGAGGTCATGAGCCCGTCGGGCACTTTCGTCTCGAAGGCGTCGACCTCGATGGGGCACGTGGTCGCGATCGCCGCCGGCTCCGGAATCACCCCGATCATGGCGCTCGCGGCCAGCGTGCTCGAGCGTTCCGCCGACGCGCGCATGACGATCGTGTACGCCAACCGGTCCTCGACCGACGTCATGTTCGTCGACGAGCTCGCCGACCTCAAAGACCGCTACCCCTCGCGTCTCACGCTGCATCACGTGCTCTCGCGCGAGCAGCGCGCGGCGCCCGTGTTCTCGGGGCGCATCGACCAGGAGCGGCTGCGCCTGATCCTGTCGCGACTGATCGATCCGGCATCCGTCGACGAGTGGTTCCTGTGCGGACCCTTCGCGCTCGTCGAACTCTGCCGCGACACGCTCGCCGAGGTCGGTGTCGCGCGCGAGCGCGTGCGATTCGAGCTGTTCACCGCGGGAGACGCGGACGCCCCCGCCCAGACCGGCGGAGCTCGCCCCGTGCGGGTCCGCGACGACGAGCCGGTGCGCTCGATCGACTTCACCCTCGACGGCCAGTCGGCCCGCGTCGACAGCCCCGTCGCGGCGAACGAGACGATCCTCGCCGCCGCCCTGCGCGTGCGCCCCGACGTCCCCTTCGCGTGCGCGGGCGGGGTGTGCGGCACCTGCCGCGCGCGGGTGATCGAGGGTGCGGTCACGATGACCGAGAACTACGCGCTGGAGCCCGATGAGATCGAGCGCGGCTACGTCCTCACCTGTCAGTCGCACCCCACGTCCGACGCCGTCCGCGTGGACTACGACGGGTGAGCGCGGTGATCGACTACCGCTTCGACGCCGGTGTGGCCGAGATCGTCCTGAACGCTCCCGCTCGCCGTAACGCCCTGGGCCTCGAGGGTCTGCACGCGCTCGCCGACGCCTACGAGCGGGCCGAGGTCGACGGCGCCCGCGCCCTCCTGCTGCGCGGCGAGGGTCCGTCGTTCTGCGCCGGGCGCGACATCTCGGGGGTCGATCCCCGCACCGACGACGTCGCGGGCTATCTCGACGACACGCTGGCACCGCTGTTGCACCGCATCGCGGCCTTTCCCGCGCCGACGTTCGCCGCCGCCCACGGGGCGTGCCTGGGTGTGGGCCTGGGCCTGCTCATCGCCACCGACGTGGTCTACGTCGCCGACGACGCCAAGATCGGCTCGCCCTTCGCCGCCCTCGGCGCGACCCTCGACTCCGGCGGTCACGCGCTCTTCGTCGAGCGTCTCGGCGCCCACGTCACCCTCGATCTCATCTACACGGGTCGGCTGATGTCGGGGCTCGAAGCCGTTCGTGCCGGACTCTTCTCTCGCGCCTTCCCGGTGGGTGAGATCCAGGATGCCGCGACCTCCGCGGCCCGCGGGGCCGCTGCCGGTCCCACGCAGGCGTTCCGCGCCAGCAAGCGCATCGTCAGCGCGATCCGCGGCGAGCGTCTGGGGCTGTGGGAGGCGATGGCGCTCGAGAACCGCGCCCAGGCGGCGCTCGCGACCACCGAGGATTACCGCGAGGGTTTCGCCGCGTTCCAGGCGAAGCGTCCGCCGGGGTTCACGGGTCGATGACGGGTTCGACGATGGGCTGAGAACCGACGAGGCACGGTCCGGCCAGGCGACCGGTGAGCGAGGCGAGGACGACCCCGCGCGAACGGATCCGGCCGTGAAGCGCACTCCGACCAGGATTCGGCGGACGTATCAGCGTGGCCTCGGCGGAGAAAGCCGCGACGGCGGAGAAGACCCTGATTGAATCGGGGCATGACGAGCATCGACGACGATGACGAACTCGCGGCGCTGCGCCGCAGGGCCTACGCGCCCGGAGCCGACATCTCCTCCGACCCCGCCGCCCTGCGCCGCCTGATGGAACTGGAGCAGCGAGAAGCCGTCGTCGAAGACGCCGCTGACCGAGTGCCCGAAACCCCGCACGCCCCTGCCGAAGATGAGCAGGAGTCGCAGGCGCCTCCGAGGCGCCGGATGCCGCGACTGCGTCGATCGAGCGTCATCCTGCTCTCGGCGGCCGTACTCGTCGCCGTATGCGCCGCGACCGCGCTCATCGTGGTGCAGCGCACCCAGACCGACCCGCTGCAGGCGGGGGCGACGCAGGTGGCACGTCTTGCGGCGGACCCGTCGTTCGATGTGCCGAGCGTCCTCACCCCGGGAGTGAGCAGCGGCACCACGGGGTACGCCGAGTACGAGGGCTTCCGTGTCGCCACGTACGCGTCGTTCGACACGGGCGACGATGCGGCGAAGTGCATGACGGTCTGGCAACCCGATCTGCTGGACATCTCCGGGGGCGGTTTCTCCTACGACGGCCGGTTCTTCCTGACCTCGTGCGGTGCCGGCGTCTTCCCCGCCAACACCATGCTCCAGCTCAGCGAGGATTCGGCGGAGATCCGCGCGACGGATCTGCCCGCGGGCACCTCTTTGCACTTCGTCTACGACAAGACGAACGACGAGATCGTCGTCTTCCGCGGCTGAGTGTGAGCGCGGGGGAGGCCGTGAACCGCGCAAGACCCCTCGTCGAGCTGAGACCGTTTCGCAGGCGGGAGCGACCCCGCGGCGGCCGCTTCCGGACGCGACGATGCCCCGGCACGAGGCCGGGGCATCGTCCACACGATGAAGCGCCTCAGGCGGCGCTGGTGACGGCGAACTGAACCGACCCCTGCGGGTCGATCTGCGCGTCGAGCACGCGGTCGTCGAGCACGGCCGCAGCATCGCTGTCGAGGAAGACGCGCGCTCCGGCGTTCTCGACGACGGCGTCGTCCGGCTGGGGGCCGTCGACGACCGACAGCGCGAACTGCGACTCGGGGGAGC
>JAKOMY010000295.1 GCA_022702225.1 Microbacteriaceae bacterium
CCGGTGTGCCGTTCTCCGTCGCCGGAGGCGTCAACACCTCGAGCATCGCCGACGTGCAGAAGTCGGGCGCCCAGGTCGCCGTCGCCGGGAGCGCGATCTACAGCGCCCCCGACGTGGGTGCCGCGGCGGCCGCGCTGCGCGCCGCGATCGTCTGATCGCAGGGCCTCAACGAGAGAGGGACCGGGCCGAAACGGCCCGGTCCCTCTCTGACGTGGAGAGGATCACTCCTCGTCGTCGTCCTCGTCGTCGTCACCGATGATCTCGATGTCCTCGACCTCGAGCTCGGGGGTGAGCTGCACGTGCACGAGGGCGTCGGGGAACGAGGTCTGCCCGGCGAACACGACGATGATCGCGTCGGCGAAGACGCCCACGCCGATCGCCTCGAGGTCGGTGCGCAGGTCCACATCGGTGTCGAGCTCGTCGTCGTCGAGGGCGTCCTCGATGTCGCTCGAGATCTCCTCGACGATCGCGCGCCAGCGCTCCTCGCCGACCGAGAGCACGTCCTTCAGGTTGCTCATGATCGCGTCGAGATCGGGCTCTTCGTCCTCGTCGAGCTCGGGGTCGAGGTCGACCTCCACCTCGACGCCGGCGGCATCCAGGTGTCCGGAACCGATGACGCTGTCTTCGTCGATCTGGGCGTCTTCGAGCAGGCCGCTCTCGGTGACGCGGCGGAGGAGGTCGTTCAGCACAGACTCAGTCATGAGAAAACCTTGCCACGTCGGTCGCGCTCGCGCCTCCCCATTGCGTGCGACGCTCCGTCTGTTCAACCGGCGGCATGCCGCGGTTCACCATCAGACGGCGGTGGCGCGCTCCGCGGCCTCGACGACGTTGGTCATCAGCAGGGCGACCGTCATGGGGCCGACTCCGCCCGGGTTGGGCGAGACGAAGCCGGCGACCTCGGCGACGTCGGGGTGCACGTCGCCGTACACGCGCGACTTGCCGGTCTCGGGGTCGGTCTCGCGCGTGACGCCCACGTCGAGCACCGCGGCGCCGGGTTTGACGTCGGCGGCGCGCACGATGTGCTTCACGCCCGCGGCGGCGACGATGACGTCGGCCTCGCGCAGGTGCTTGGCGAGGTCGGCGGTGCCGGTGTGGGTCAGGGTTACGGTGGCGTTGATCTCACGGCGCGTGAGCAGCAGGCCGATCGAGCGACCGATGGTGACACCTCGACCCACGACGACGACCTCTTTGCCCTTCAGGTCGTAGTCGTTACGCAGCAGCAACTCGATGACCCCGCGCGGCGTGCACGGAAGCGGCGTGAGGATCGGCGCGTTGACGTTGAGCACGAGACGCCCGAGGTTGGTGGGGTGCAGGCCGTCGGCATCCTTCGCCGGGTCGATCCGCTCCAGAATCGCGTCGGTGTCGAGGTGCTTCGGCAGCGGCAGCTGCACGATGTAGCCGTGGCAGGCGGGATCGGCGTTGAGGCGGTCGATGACGGCCTCGACCTCTCGCTGCGTCGCCTCGGCGGGCAGCTCCACCTGGATCGAGTTCATGCCGATCGCCTCGGACTGCTTGTGCTTCATGCCGACGTACAGCTGCGAGGCGGGATCCGCGCCCACGAGCACGGTGGCGATGCCGGGCACGATGCCTCGCTCGCGCAGAGCGGCGACACGCTCGGCCAGCTCCGCCTTGATCGCCGCCGACGCGGCCTTTCCGTCGAGAATCGTCGCCGTCATGGCATCCCTCTTCCTGGGTATCGATCGGGGTCGTGCGGGTGAGGTGTCGCACGCATAAACGCTGTCTGGTCGCATAAACGCGCTCTCCTCGCGTTTATGTGCGCGAATCGCGTTTCTGCGTGGGGTGGGGCGGGCGGGCGGGCAGCGATCCGGCGCCGCAGGGACGCCGCGGCGGGTGCCCGGACCGGGGCCATCCGCTGTCACGCATAAACGCTATCCAGTCGCAGAAACGCGTTCTCCCCGCGTTTACGTGCGCGGATCGCGTTTCTGCGTGGAGTGTACGGGCCGGGCTCGGCGCCCTGGAGCGACCGGACGGGGCGGATGCCGAGACCCGGCGCGGACGCGGGGACCGGGCACCGAGACCCCGCGCGGGCGCGGGGGCCGGGCACCGAGACCCGGCGCGGACGCGGGTACCGGGCACCGAGACCCCGCGCGGACGCGGAGACCGGGTACCGGGACGGGGCCGCACGCGCGACGCCCGCCCCGGCCGGGCTCACTGCTGCAGGTCGGGGTAGAGCGGGAAGGCGTCGGCCAGCTTCGCGACGCGTGCGCGCAGGGCCTCGACGTCGGCGCCGGGGATCAACGCGAGCGCGATGATGTCGGCCACCTCGGTGAACTCGGCGTCGCCGAAGCCGCGGGTCGCGAGCGCCGGGGTCCCGATGCGCAGGCCCGACGTCACCATCGGCGGGCGCGGGTCGTTCGGCACGGCGTTGCGGTTCACGGTGATGTGGATGTCGTGCAGCAGGTCTTCGGCCTGCTTGCCGTCGATCTCGGCTTCGCGCAGGTCCACGAGCACGAGGTGCACGTCGGTGCCGCCCGAGCGCACGGCGATGCCGGCGTTCTTGACGTCGTCCTGGGTGAGGCGGTCGGCGAGGATCGAGGCACCGCGCAGGGTGCGCTCCTGGCGCTCCTTGAACTCCGGCGTGAGAGCCAGCTTGAACGCCGTCGCCTTGGCGGCGATGACGTGCATGAGCGGGCCGCCCTGCTGGCCCGGGAAGACCGCGGTGTTGATCTTCTTCGCGAGGGCCTCGTCGTTGGTGAGGATGAGGCCCGAACGGGGGCCGCCGATCGTCTTGTGCACGGTGGTCGAGACGACGTGCGCGTGCGGGATCGGCGAGGGGTGCACGCCCGCGGCGACGAGACCGGCGAAGTGCGCCATGTCGACCCACAGCAGCGCGCCCACCTCATCGGCGATCGCGCGGAAGGCGGCGAAGTCGAGCTGACGGGGGTATGCCGACCAGCCGGCGATGATGACCTTCGGCTTGTGCTCGACGGCGAGGCGGCGCACCTCGTCCATGTCGATGATCGAGGTCTCGGGGTCGACGCCGTAGGCGACGATGTCGTACAGACGACCCGAGAAGTTGATCTTCATGCCGTGGGTCAGGTGACCGCCCTGGTCGAGGGCGAGACCGAGCAGCGTGTCGCCGGGGCGGGCGATCGCGTGCAGCACGGCGGCATTGGCCGACGCACCGGAGTGCGGCTGGACGTTGGCGAACTCGGCGCCGAACAGGGTCTTCGCCCGCTCGATCGCGAGCGACTCGGCGACGTCGACCTCTTCGCAACCGCCGTAGTACCGGCGACCGGGGTAGCCCTCGGCGTACTTGTTGGTCAGCACCGAGCCCTGCGACTGCAGCACCGAGACGGGAACGAAGTTCTCGGACGCGATCATCTCGAGGAAGCCGCGCTGGCGGTTGAGCTCGCGCTCGAGGACCTCGGCGATCTCGGGGTCGACCTCCGAGAGAGGGGCGTTGAAGTACGGATCGGTCATGCGATCTCCTTGACGATGGTTCCGGATGCCGCGGGCTCGGCGAGCCCGCGTAGATACCGCACCGACCCAGGCGTGCGGTCGAATACCGTCAAGCGGTCGCTCCCCGGTGGTTCCCCACCTCAACGCCAGTCGCGACGGTGCCACTTTAGCGGGTAAACCCGCCGCCGCCCCACGCATCTCGGCATCCACCGTTCCTCCACAGGGGGATCTCGGAGCGCGCGGTCCACTCGACGCCGAGGCATCGCGGATGCCGGGCTCCGAGGCCCGCGTAAAATGGCGGAGTGACCGACTCCCGCAACGTCCGCGCCCAGGCGCCTCTCGCTCCCGGCATGCGCCCCCGGCCGTCGGCGCTGGAGATCGGCAGTGTCATCTGCGGCCTGTTCGCCTTCGTGACCCTCGCCATCTGGGGCTTCCTGGCGTGGCCGTTCCCGTGGAACATCGTCGCCGGCATCGGCGCCCCGGCCCTGGCGATCCTGGTGTGGGCGCTGTTCGTCTCACCGCGGGCCGTGCTCGCCGTGCACCCCTTCGTGCGCGCGCTCGTCGAGCTGTTCGTCTACGCCGCCGCCACCGTCGCCTGGTGGAGCATGGGCCAGGCCTGGATCGGCCTGGTCTTCGCGATCGTCGCGGTCGTCCTGGGTGCGCTGAACGGCCGACGGCGCCTGGCATGACCGCCGAGGTCGTCGCGCTGCTCCGGGCCGAGCTCGGCGCGCGCGTCGACACGGACCCCGCCGCCCTCGAGGCGGCCCGCGCCGACAAGTCGGGCCACGCCGCCGAGGGCCTGCCCCTCGCCGTCGTGCACGCGGCATCCGTCGCCGATGTCCAGGCGGTGATGCGGATCGCCACCGCCACCCGCACCCCCGTCGTCCCCCGCGGGGCCGGCACGGGTCTCGCCGGCGGAGCGAACACCGGCGGTGGCGAGATCAGCCTCTCGGTGCGCGGTATGGACCGTGTGCTCGAGATCCGCCCCGACGACCTCTTGGCCGTGGTGGAGCCCGGCATCCTAAACGCCGAGCTCAACACGCGACTGGAACCGCACGGCGTGTGGTGGGCACCCGATCCGGCGAGCCGCGAGATCTCGACCGTCGGCGGCAACATCGCCACCGGCGCCGGCGGACTCCTGTGCGCGAAGTACGGCGTCGTGCGCGATGCGGTGCTCGGCGTCGACGTCGTCCTCGCCGACGGACGCCTCATGCGTTTCGGTCACCGCAGCGTCAAGGGCGTGACCGGCCTCGACCTCACCTCGCTCGTCATCGGCTCGGAGGGGACCCTCGGGGTCGTCGTGGGCGCCACCCTCAAGCTCCGCCGCCTCGTCGAGGGCGAACGCGTCACTCTCACCGCGCTGTTCGACGGTGTCCGCGCCGCCGCCGTCGCGTCCGCCGCGGTCACGGCCTCGGGAGTGCAGCCCGCGATCATGGAGTTGATGGATGCCACCAGCCTCGCCGCCGCGCATCGCCTGCTGTCCCTGCCCGCTCCTCCCGAGGGCGCCGCGCAGCTGACCATCCAGACCGACGGCCCGGTCGCCGCCGCCGAGGCGGCCGAGATCGCCGAGGTTCTCCGCGAGGCGGGCGGCACCGTCGCCGTGGCGGCGGACGCCGCCGAGGGCGAGGCACTCCTGGCCGTGCGCCGTGCCATGCACCCCGCGATGGAGACGCTCGGCACCACCCTCATCGAAGACGTCTCGGTGCCGCGCAGCGCTCTGCCCGACATGTTCGACGAGATCGCGCGGATCGAACGGCAGTTCGGTCTGGTCATTCCCGCGGTCGCGCACGCCGGCGACGGTAACCTGCACCCGAACTTCGTGTTCGAGGGTCCCGAGGTGCCGCCGGTGGTGTGGGAGGCGGCCGAGGAACTGTTCCGCGCCGCACTCGCGCTCGGCGGAACCCTCACCGGGGAGCACGGGATCGGCGTGCTGAAGCGCCGCTGGTTGATCGACGAGCTCGGCGACGACCAGTGGGCCCTGCAGCGCGACATCGCGCGAGTGTTCGACCCGCTCGGCATCCTGAACCCGGGGAAGGTCTTCGGCCTCTGACGTCCGCCTGAGGCGCAGGCGACGTGATCAGACCGTGATATTGCTCAAGGCGTATCCGCAAGATCCGCTCGTAGCATAAGAAGACTGACTATCGGGGGGTTTGACTCATGACCGACGGCGCACCTGGCACCGACGGCGCAACCTACGCCTGGGCACCGCCCGAGCCGACGAAGCGCAAGAACCGTTCCGGCCTGTGGATCGGCATCCCCGCCGGTGCGACGGCCGTGGCTCTCATCGCCGCCTCCCTCGTGCTGATCGCGCCGGGCGCCTCGGTCGCGGGTGTGCAGATCGGCGGTCTCACCGCCGGTGCCGCAGCCCAGGCCATCTCGAACCGTCTCGCCGAGACCACGGTCACCGTCGACTCCCCCGCCGGCGCCGTCACCGTCACCGGTGCCGACCTCGGCGCGACCGTCGACGCCGCGGCCCTCGCCGACAAGGCCTTCTCCGACAACCCGATGTGGAAGCCCGCTTCGTGGTTCCCCGAGGGCACCGGGGTGCAGGTGCAGGTGAATGCCGACCAGGCCGCGACCGCGCTGAAGAACCGCGCCCCCGGCACCTACCGCGCCCCCGTCGACGCGACCATCGCGTACGACGCCGGCTCGCAGGCGTACGTGACCACTCCCGCCGAAGCGGGCGAGGGCATCGACGTGGCCGCCGTGATCTCGGCGCTGCAGTCGGCTTTCGACGCCGGCCAGCCCGCCACCACCGTCGACGCCACCCTCGTCCCCGTCGATGCCCCCGTATCGACCGACGAGGCGAACGCCGCCGTGGCCACGCTCAACGGCATCCTCGACTCGGCCGGCTTCTACGTCGGCGAAGAGCGCACCGTCCCCGTCGACCGCGCGACCGCCGCATCGTGGCTCACCGTCACCCCCGACGGCAAGGGCGACTTCGCCATCTCGGCCGACGCCGCCGCGATCCAGTCCGCCGTCGCCGGCCTGCCCGGTGCGGTCGACCGCGCCCCCGTCAACGCCGACGTCATCGTCGACACCGGCGGAGAGGTCATCAAGGCGCTCACCGAGGGCCAGACCGGTCGCACGCTCGGCGACACCAGCGGTGTGGCCGCGGCCTTCGCGAAACAGCTCGCCGAGGGCAACGGGCGTTACGCCCTCCCCGTCACCGAGACGGCCTTCGACACCACCAAGACCGAGCGCCGGATCGACGTCAACCTGAGCACGCAGACCACGACGCTCTGGCAGAACGGCCAGGTGTACCGTACGTACACGATCTCGTCGGGCGCGGGCGACCACGCCACCCACACCGGAAACTTCCGCATCGGCTGGAAGACCGCGATGCAGGACATGGGCTGCGTTCCCGGCTACGACTACTGCACCAAGGACGTCCCCTGGGTGGCGTACTTCAACGGTGACGAGGGCTTCCACGGCACCTACTGGCACAACAACTTCGGGACGCCGATGAGCCACGGCTGCATCAACATGACGATCCCGCAGGCCAAGGAGCTGTACGACTGGGCCTACCGCGGTACCGAGGTCTCGGTCCACTACTGAGCCCGGGTCTTCGAGGGGGTGGATGCCATCGGCATCCGCCCCCTCTTCCGTTTCCGCGGCCCTTCCCGGCGTCTCGCGGAGCGTGAGCAGCCGCGAAGTGCTGTTCGGGCTCGCGTCCGGTCTTGTCCACAAACGCGAAAGGGGCGGATGCCATCGGCATCCGCCCCTTTCAGGTTCCGGCTCAGCGCAGGGCGTCGACCACCGCGTTCAGCGTGGCCGAGGGGCGCATGACCTTCTCGACGAGCTCCGTGTTCGGGCGGTAGTACCCGCCGATCTCGGCGTGGTGTCCCTGGACGGCGTTCAGCTCGGCGACGATCGTCTGCTCCGAGGCTTCCAGCTTCTCAGCGACCGGGGCGAAGACCTCGGCGAGGGCGGCATCCGTCGACTGCTTCGCCAGCTCCTGCGCCCAGTACAGGGCGAGGTAGAAGTGGCTTCCGCGGTTGTCGATCGTGCCGAGGGCACGGCCGGGCGATTTGTCGTTCTCGAGGAACGTGCCGGTCGCCGCGTCCAGCGTCTGCGCGAGCACGCGCGCGCGCTCGTTGCCCGTCGTGTCGGCGAGGTGCTCGAGCGAGGCCGCGAGTGCGAAGAACTCGCCCAGCGAGTCCCAGCGGAGGTAGTCCTCTTCCACGAGCTGCTGCACGTGCTTCGGGGCCGAACCGCCCGCACCGGTCTCGAACAGGCCGCCGCCCGCGAGCAGGGGGACGATCGAGAGCATCTTGGCGCTCGTACCCACCTCGAGGATCGGGAACAGGTCGGTCAGGTAGTCGCGCAGCACGTTGCCGGTGACCGAGATCGTGTCCTCGCCGCGGCGGATGCGCTCGAGCGAGTACGTCGTGGCCGCAGCGGGGGCGAGGATCTCGATCGTGAGGCCCTCGGTGTCGTGGTCGGCGAGGTACTCGTTGACCTTGGCGATGAGGTTGCGGTCGTGCGCGCGGGTCTCGTCGAGCCAGAACACGGCCGGAACCCCGGTCGCGCGGGCGCGGGTGACGGCGAGCTTCACCCAGTCGCGGACGGCGACGTCTTTGGTCTGGGTCGCGCGCCAGATGTCGCCCGCCTCGACCTCGTGCTCGAGCAGGACGTCGCCGTTCGAGGCCACGACCTGCACGCGGCCGGCGGCGGGGATCTCGAAGGTCTTGTCGTGGCTGCCGTACTCCTCGGCGGCCTGCGCCATCAGACCGACGTTCGGCACCGAGCCGATCGTGGCGGGGTCGAGCGGACCGTTCGCAATGACGTCCTCGATGGTGGCCTGATACACACCGGCGTACGAGGAGTCGGGGATGACGGCCAGAGTGTCGTCCTCTCCCCCGTCGACGCCCCACAGCTTGCCGCCGTTGCGGATGAGCGCGGGCATCGACGCGTCGACGATCACGTCGCTCGGCACGTGGAGGTTGGTGATGCCCTTGTCGCTGTTGACGTACGACAGACGCGGGCCGTTCTGGAGCGCCTCGCGCACCTCGGCGGCGATCGCGTCGCCGCCCTCGACGGTCGACAGACCCGCCAGGATCGAGCCGAGACCGTCATTGGGGGTGAGGCCCGCGGCGGCGAGAGCATCGCCGTGGCGGTCGAACACGTCGGCGAAGAACGCCTTGACGACGTGACCGAAGATGATCGGGTCGCTGACCTTCATCATCGTGGCCTTGAGGTGCACGGAGTAGAGCACGTCGTCGGACTTCGCTTCGGCCAACGTGTCGGCGAGGAAAGCGTCGAGGGCCGCGGCCGAGAGGAAGGTGGCATCCACGATCTCGCCCTGGAGGACCTTCAGTCCCTCTTTGAGCGTCTTCGTGGTGCCGTCGGCCGCCACGTGCTGGATCGTGAGCACGTCGTCGTCGGCGAGGACGACCGACTTCTCGTTCGAGCGGAAGTCGTCGTGACCGAGGGTCGCGACGCGGGTCTTCGAGCCCTCGGCGAACGCCTTGTTGCGGTGCGGGTGCTTCTTCGCGTAGTTCTTCACCGCGAGCGGCGCGCGACGGTCGCTGTTGCCCTCGCGCAGCACGGGGTTCACGGCGGATCCCTTGATGCGGTCGTAGCGGGCGCGCACGTCCTTGTCTTCGACGCTCGACGCCTCGTCCGGGTAGTCCGGGATGTCGTAGCCCTGCGACTGGAGCTCGGCGATGGCCGCCTTCAGCTGCGGGATGGATGCCGAGATGTTGGGCAGCTTGATGATGTTCGCCTCGGGCAGCGTCGCGAGACCGCCCAGCTCGGCCAGCGCGTCGCCGACCTGCTGCTCGGGGGTGAGGCGCTGCGGGAAGGCCGCGAGGATGCGGCCGGCGAGCGAGATGTCGCGGGTCTCGACGTCGACACCCGCCTGCTTCGTGACGGCCTGCACGATGGGCAGGAACGACGCGGTGGCAAGTGCCGGCGCCTCGTCGGTGTACGTGTAGATGATGGTGGAATCGGGCACGTCAGATCTCTCCGTAGAGGCGGCCAGGGTTGTGTTTCAGCCTATCGCACGTGGGCAAAGTCTCTTGATATCGAGATAGTTCACGGATGATCCCCACCCCGCGGGAAGCCGCATCTCAGGCGCGGATGCCGTGTTC
>JAKOMY010000306.1 GCA_022702225.1 Microbacteriaceae bacterium
TCTGCCCGCCACTCCCGCCGCAGCCCGGCGATCCCGCCGGATCGCACGACGGTGACGACCACTCTCGTCGGCTCAGTCGCTCGCTGCATCCTCGATGACGCCGACCCCGGTCCACCCGGCCCGGACGGCGGCGACCTCCTCCGACTCCTCACCGTACTCGCTGGCCGCGGCGCGGAGGGTCGCGGTGGCGAAGGCCGAGAAGTCGGCCGTCGTCGACAGGGTGCCCGCGGTGATCGTGCGGTACCAGATGAGGCCTGCGCGCTCCCAGGCGAAGCCGCCGAGCGCCGTCGCCACCAGATAGAACGCGCGGTTCGGGATGCCGGAGTTGATGTGCACGCCGCCGTTGTCGTCGTCGGTCTCGACGTAGTCGCGCATGTGCCCCGGCTGCGGGTCTTTGCCGAGCACGTCGTCGTCGTAGGCGGTGCCCGGTGCCTTCATCGAGCGCAGGGCCTCGCCCTGCACCGCGGCGGCGAAGATGCCCTCGCCGATGAGCCACGACGCCTGGTCGGCGCTCTGGCCGAGGTGATGCTGTTCGGCGAGGGCGCCGAACACGTCGGAGAGCGACTCGTTGAGCGCGCCCGACTGACCCTGGTACTCGAGCCCGCCGGAGGCCTCGGTGACGCCGTGCCCGAGCTCGTGAGCGATGACGCTGAGCGACCGCGTGAATCCGACGAACACATCGCCGTCGCCGTCGCCGAAGACCATGCGCTCGCCGTTCCAGAAGGCGTTGTCGTAGTCGTCGCCGAAGTGCACGGTGGCCAGCAGCGATCCACCGGCGGCGTCGATGCCGTCGCGGGCGAAGGCATCCCAGAAGAAGTCGTAGGTCTCGCCGAGACCGTCGTAGGCCTCGTCGACCGCGGCGTCGCCCGACGGGGCGTCGTCTTCGCTGCGCACGCGACGACCCGGGAGGTTCTCGGTGTTCGCCGCGTCGGAGACGACGCGATCGGGCACCGGCGCCGTCTCGGCCACGAGGGTGTCGCCCTCGATGGACAGCCGCAGGCGCGCTCGCGTCGGACGCGCCGGCCGCGGCACGGCGAGGGTCTTTCGCGCCGCTTCGGCGGCCCGTGCCATGCGCGGGTCGTCGGTGGAGGCGAGTCGGTCGAGCAGGAACGGGGGGACGATACCTGGGGTCATGCGCCGAGGGTAGCGCCGACCTCCGACATCGAGGGATCCCTTGATCCCTCCGAGCGCGATCCTCCCGAGGCGCCGGATGCCGGCATCCGGTGCCTCGCCCCCGGCACCAGAACAGGGGATGCGACGAGAACAGGGGAAACGGGGGCGAATCGACCTGTTCCCGTGACGTTCCCCTGTTCTCGAGTCAGGGTCCGTCGTGTCTGAGACGGACCGTCAGGCCGGCAGCGTCGGAATGGATGCCAACAGCTGCCGCGTGTACGCCGCCTGCGGCTGCAGCAGCACCTTCTCGGTCGGCCCCTGCTCGACGACCCGGCCATCCTTCATCACGACCACCTGGTCGCAGACGTTCTGGACCACGCCGATGTCGTGCGAGACGAGCACGAGGGTGAGGTCCTCTTCGACCCGCAGGCGCGCGAGCAGGCGCAGGATCTGCGCGCGTACCGTGACGTCGAGGGCCGACAGCGGCTCGTCGCCGACGAGGATGCGCGGGCGGTGGACGATCGCGCGGGCCAGGGCGATGCGCTGACGCTGGCCGCCCGAGAACTCGTGCGGGAAGCGTGCGGCCATGTCGGCGTCGAGGCCGACCTGCTCGAGCACCTCGCGCACGCGCGCGCGGCGGTCGCCCTCGACCCCCAGCGCCCACAGCGGCTCGCCGACGATGCGTTCGACGCTCATGCGGGGATCGAGCGAGGCGTAGGGGTCCTGGAACACGATGCCGGTCGCTCGGCGCAGCCAGTGCAGTGATCGCGCCGAACCCCGCGCATCGACGGGGCGTCCGTCGACCTCGACCGTTCCCGCGCTCGGCACGTCGAGGCCCAGCAGCAGGCGCACGAGGGTGGACTTGCCCGACCCCGACTCGCCGATGATGCCGACGGCGCTCCCCGCGAGCACCGAGAGGTCGACGTCGGCGAGGCCCACGGTCCGCTCGGCTCGGCCGACGCCCCGCATCCGCGGGGTGGGGTAGGTGCGCGAGAGCCCTCGCGCCCGCATCAGCGTCTCGGTCACGGGGTCTCCTCGGCCTCTTCGGTCGCGATCCCGCGAGCGGGGAGCTCGGGATGCCACAGCGTCGCGGTCGCATCCCGCAACAGGGCCTGCGTGACGGGTGATGATGGCGCCTTGAGCAGATCGGCGACCGGGCCCTCCTCGACCGCACGTCCGTGCTCGAGGACCACGGCGTGGGTGGCGACCTGCGCGAGCACCGCGAGGTCGTGCGTGATGAAGACGAGGGACATCCCGGCATCCTGGACGAGAGATCGCAGCAGCGACAGGATCCCCGCCTGGATCGTGACGTCGAGGGCGGTGGTCGGCTCGTCGGCGATGAGCAGCCGCGGGCGGCAGGCCAGGGCCATGGCGATCGCGACGCGCTGCCGCTGGCCGCCGGAGAGCTGGTGCGGGTAGCGCGAGACGAGCCGCTCGGGGTCGGGGAGCGCGACGCGCTCCGCCTCGGCGACGGCGCGACGAAGCGCCTCGCGGCGCGAGACGCCCTCGTGGATGCGGACCGACTCGCCGATCTGTCGACCCACCGTGCGAATGGGGTTCAGGGCCGTGCGCGGCTCTTGGAAGACCATGCCGATGTCGTCACCGCGCAGGCGTGCGAGCTCGCGATCGGGCAGCCCCAGGATCTCGCGGCCGTTCCAGAGGATGCTGCCCGAGGCGTGCGCGCCGTCGGGCAAGAGCCCCAGGATCGCCAGGGCGGTCAGCGATTTGCCCGATCCCGACTCGCCGATCAGCCCCACTCGCGCGCCCCCGGGGACCGAGAACGAGACGCCGTCGACGACGGCGCGACCGCCGATCTCGATCCGCAGGTCTGTCACGACGAGGCTCACGCGACCACCCCCGGCACGTGCGTACGCGCGGCGGGAGTGCGCTCGCCGAGGGTGGGGTCGGCAGCTTCGCGCAGCGCGTCGCCCAGCAGGTTCAGGCCGAGCACCGTCAGCGTGATCGCCAGGCCCGGCCAGACCACGGTGAGCGGGTGCACGGCGATGTACGCCTGCAGGTCACTGAGCAGCACACCCCACGAGGGCTGGGTCACGGGCGCTCCGAAGCCCAGGTACGACAGCCCCGCTTCGGCGAGCACGGCCACGGCCATGCCCCACGACAGCTGCACGATGAACACCGGGGCGACGTTGGGAAGGAGGTGCCTCGTGAGGTTCTGCGCGCTCGACAGGCCGCTCGCCCGTCCCGCGAGCACGAAGTCGCTGTGCAGCACGCGCCGCAGCTCGGGCCGTGTCACGCGGGCGACGTTCACCCCGAACCCGATACCCACCGACCAGATGACCACGGCGAGGGAGCCGCCCCACACGGCCGAGATCATCATGGCGATGATCAGGACCGGGAAGGCGATGAGGATGTCGACGAGGACCGCGACGCTCTCGCGGATCCACCGCGCGGTGAGCGAGCCGAGGGCGGCCAGGGCGATGCCGAGCACCGAGGCCACCGCTCCCGCGCCGACGGCGACGACGACGGTCGTGCGCGCCCCGGCCATCAGCAGGCTGGCGATGTCACGGCCGCTGTTGTCGGTGCCGAGCACGTGCGGCCACGAGGGGTCGCTCCAGCGTGCGCGGGCGTCGACGGAGGCCGGGTCGAAGGGGGTCCACAAGAGCGAGACGACGGCCGTGACGACGACGAGAGCGACGATCAGGATGCCGAATCGCCCGGTGCCCAGACTCCAGAGGCGCCGGAGGGTGGTCATGAGGCCTCCCTCTGACGCGGATCGATGAGGCGGTGGGTGAGGTCGACGAGGAAGCCGACCACAAGGACGAAGCCCGTGAGGGCGAGCAGCTCGCCCTGCACCTTCGGCAGGTCGCGCGCGGCGACGTCGGTGACCAGCATGCGCCCGACACCGGGAAGGGTGAAGAGCTGCTCGATCACGACGGCGCCCACGATGATCCCGGCGATCTGAAGGCCGAGCACCGTGATGACCGAGAGTCCCACATTGGGCAGACCGTGGCTCAGCAGAGCGCGCGTGCGGGTGAGACCCTTCGCGGCGGCGGTGCGCACGTAGTCCTGGCCGAGCGCTTGGAGGGTGGCGCTCCGCACGAAGCGCAGCAGCATCGCCCCTTCGACCACGCCGATGGTGAGGGCGGGGAGGATGAGGGCCCGGAACGCCGCCGCGGGGTCGTTCCACCCCGCCCGGGGGAAGCCCTGGGGCGGAAGCCAGCCCAGCCACACCGCGAACACGACGACGAGCATCATTCCCGCCCACACCACGGGCACCGCTGCCAGGGCCTGCGCCCCGACGCTGAGCGCCGTCCCGCCGACGCGACGTCGTCCGAGAGCGGAGAGAACGCCGAAGGGGATGCCGACCATCAGCGCCACCGTGAGCGACATCGCCGCGAGCGGCACGGTGACGCGGGCCTTGTCTGCCAGCTCCGTGACGACGGACGTGCCCGTGATGAGCGAGGTGCCCAGGTCGCCGCGCAGCAGCCCGCCGATCCAGTCGAGGTACTGCGTCCAGAGCGGGGCCTCCAGGCCCAGGCTCGCGCGCAGCGCGGCCACCTGTTCCGGCGTCGCCTCGGTGCCGGCGATCAGCTGCGCGACGTCGCCGGGGAGCACCCGGAGCGAGACGAAGATCAGCACGCTGGCCACGGCCAGGCCCAGCACCAGCAGGCCCAGCCGTGTCAGCGTGTAGCGGATCACTCCGCCGCGACCGTCACGCCCGCAAGCGGCAGGCGCACGTTGAGGGAGTTCTTCGGGAAGTTCGCCACGTTCGTGCCGACCGCGGTCAACGGTGTCGACAGGAACAGCCAGTCCGCGGCATCTTCGTCGCTCACGATGCGGGCGGCCTCGGCGAGCAGGTCGGAGGACTGCTGCTGGTCGGTGGTCGCCAACGCCTGGGCGTACAGGCCCTGCACCTCGGCGTTGTCGTAGCCGAAGTAGTACGAGGGGTTCGCCCAGTTGCCGAAGTCACGGGCCTCGACGTGGCGCACGAAGCTCAGGTCGTAGTCGTGGTTCTTGTAGACGTTCTGGAGCCACGTGCTGAAATCGACCGAGTTGACCTTGAGGGTCACGCCCACGTCGGCGAACGACGACACGAGGAAGGTCGGGATCGTCGTGGGGTAGACGTTGGGGATGGTCAGCGTGAGGGTGAGGTTCTCGGCGCCCGCCTGCGCGAGAAGCTCGCGGGCGCGGTCGGGGTTGTACGAGATGCTTCCCGACAGGTCTTCGTAGCCGGGGTCGAGCGGGGCGATGGGGCCGTAGAGCTCGCTGCCGGAGCCGAGGGTGTCGATGAGCGCCTTGTGGTCGATCGCCAGACGCAGCGCCTCGCGCACGCGCTGGTCGTTGAGTGGCGCGCGCTGGTTGTTGAAGGCCAGCGTGCCCTTGTCGGTGGTCAGACCCGATTCGATCGAGAAGTTGTTCGTGCCCTCGATCTGGTCGCGCAGCTCGGGGTCGATCTCGAGGGCCACGTCGACGTCGCCGGCGACGGCCGCGTTGGTCGCGGCGCTCTGGTCGGGAATGTAGTCGAGCACGACCTCGGCGACGCCGGCCTTGTCGCCCCAGTATCCGTCGTAGCGCGAGAGGGTCAGGCTCTGCCCGGCGTTGCGGCTCTCGACCCGGAAGGGACCGGTGCCGTTGGCGGCGGTCTGGAAATTGGTCGTGTCGCCGCTCTTGAAGATGAGGCCCGCGCGGCCCGTCATCGCGAAGAGGAAGTCGATGTTGGGCTTCGCGAGCGTCACGACCACCGTGGAGGCGTCGGGGGACGCGATCGAGGCCACGTTCGCCAGGTCGGAGCTGTTCTGGATGGTGGGGTCGTCCTTGGCCGTCTGCAGCGAGGTGATGACGTCGTCGGCCGTGAGCGCGCTGCCGTCGTGGAAGGTCACCCCCTGACGGAGGGTGAAGGTGTAGGTGAGTCCGTCGGGAGACACCGTCCACGCCGTGGCGAGTGCCGGGGCGATCGCGTTGGAGTCGTCGCCGTTGCGGGTGACCAGGCCCTGGTAGACGTTGTCGATGAGAGCCTGCTCGAGCGAGGCGCCGCTGGTGCGGCGGATGTCGAGGTTCGACGGCTCCAGCGACAGACGCACCGTGAGGGTGGCGTTCGGGTCGGCTTCTCCGGTGGGGTTCGGCGTCGTATTCGAGCCGGTGCACGAGGTGAGCAGGAGGGCTCCGATCAGGAGCATGCTCGTGGCGAGAGCGGTGCGGCGCAGCATTGCGGGGTGTGTCCTTTCGCAGGCCGAGGCATCAGGGTGCTGTGGATGCCGAGCAGGGGTGGCAACAGCCTACTTTCACCCGTATTCCCTCGACGCCGTCTGTGACGGTGCGCGACGCGGGATGACCGGGTTCGGGTCGGCGGGTCAGGGGGTGGTCAGGAGGGATCGGATCAGACGCGCCAGGCCCTCGGGATCTTCCTCCTGCGCGTTGTGCCCGGTGGACAGAACCCGGACGTCGGCCCCGGGCACACGCCGCGCGAGCTCCTCGGCATCCGTCTTCGTGACGAAACCGCGCTCGCCGCGCACGAGCGTGACGGGTGCGGTGACCCCGCACAGGTCGTCCCATCCGGTCGCCGACAGCACTGCCTTCACGGCATCCGGGGTCGTGGCATCGGCCCCGGCGTTCGCGGCGGCCGCGGCGAGGTGAGCGAAGTGATGCTTCCACTCGACCCGTCCGTCGGGGCGCAGACGCGAGTTGAGGAACACCCCGCGCGCCGCAGCCTCGGGGGATCCGCCCAGGCCGAACGAGAGGGCGCGTTCCACGAGTTCTTCCCGCGACGACCAGTCGGTGGGGCCGGCGAAGAACGCGCGGATCTGCGCGGGACCCGCGCTCGGGTCGACCCCCGGTGTGATGTCGACGATCGCGAGGCGAGAGACGAGATCGGGACGGGATGCCGCGACCGCGGCCGCCGTGAGACCGCCCAGCGAGTGCCCCACGAGCACCTGCGGCGCCGTCGTCCACCGCTTGAGGGCCGAGACGACATCGGGGGCGAGGACGCGCGCGACGTACGCCGCATCATCGCGCCACGACGAATCGCCGTGGCCGGGGAGGTCGAGAGCCAGAGCAGGCACCCCCAGGTGCAGCAGCGTCGTGTCCCAGGTGTGGGCGTTCAAACCGGCGCCGTGCAACAGCGTGACCACCGGGGGCGCCCCGCCCCAGCGCAGCCCGCTGAGCGTGCGGTCGTCGGCGAGGGTCAGCCGCACCCGTTCGACGGGAGGGAGTTCGCGGCCGACATCGGCCGCCTGGGCGGGGAGGAACGAGAACTCGTCGCGCTCGGGCATTGGAACAGCCTTCCACCGCGAACGGGATGCCGCTACCACCGCGCCACGGAGCGTCACCGTTTCCCTCCCCACCCGAGCGGAGCCGCCGTAGGCTGTGGCCATGGGCGAAGAACGGCGCGTGCACCTGTCGAAGTCGGCTCCCGAGGCGTACGCCGCTCTGCGCTCGTTCTCGAGCACCGTCGGCCGACTCGCCGCCGAGGCCGGCATCGACGCGCGGCTGCGCGAGATCGTCCAGATCCATGCCTCCCAGCTCAACGGGTGCGCCTACTGCGTGCGTATGCACGTGGATGCCGCGGTGAAAGCCGGGCTCGACGCCGATGTGATCGCCCAGATCGCGACGTGGCGGGAGTCGGGCGTCTTCGATGAGCGCGAAAGAGCCGCCCTCGAGCTGACCGAGTCGTTCACCTTCATCCACGAGGACGGCATCCCCGACGAGGTCTACGACCAAGCGGGCGGCATCCTGAGCGAGGCCGAGTACGTCGCGCTCAGCTGGGTGCTCGTGGCCATCAATTCCTTCAATCGCGTCGCCATCGCGGGTCGATACCCCGTGCCGCCCCGCGCTTCCTCTCCGATGCCGATCGCCCCGGATGCCGCGCCGGCGGCGACGACGCGCCCGCGCGAGCCTCACGTGCACGCGGACGGCGCCGCATGACCGGCTCGCTCGTCTCGGGCGCGGTGAACTTCCGCGACGTCGGCGGACTTCCGGCGGGAGACCGTCGCACGCGCGCGGGCGTGCTCTACCGCTCCGGCAACCTCGTCGCCGTCGACGACGCGGGCGCTCGGACTCTCCGAGATCTCGGCATCCGACGCGTGATCGATCTGCGCGACGAATCGGAGGTCGCCCATGCTCCCAGCCGCCTCGATACCGCGGTCGAGATCCAGCACGAGCCGCTGTTCCTCGGCTCGGTCGCCTCTTTCTTCGCGCGCGACCTGAGCCTCGACGACATGTACGCCGCCCTCGTCGACGATTCCGCAGAGCGGGTGGTGTCGGCGATCCGCGGCATCCTGGGCGCGCAGCCCGCGCTCGTGCACTGCACCGTGGGGAAGGACCGCACCGGCGTGACCGTCGCGATCGCGCTCGCCGCGGCTGAGGTCGATCGAGAGGCGGTGATCGCCGACTACGCCCGCACCGAGGAGTTCCTCCCCGCCGAGCGCAATGCGCGGGTCCTCGCGGCGATCCGCGCCGTGCACCCCGACAACGTCCACGCCGAAGCTCTCGCGACCCGCTCGCCCGCTCCGGTCATGCGTGCGCTGCTGCAACGAGTCGACCGGGACTTCGGCTCGCCGGCGGGCTACCTCCGCGCGAACGGGATGTCCCAGGGCGAGATCGACCGATTGCGAGAGGTGCTGATCGACTGACCGGGCCGCCCCCGCGGCATCGTGTCGATGTCGAGATATTGGGCAGGGACACAGGTTAGGCAAACCTATGTCGCGGGTATAGTGGAGGCATCATGTCGATCCCCACCGAGCACAATGCGGCAGCGTGTCGCGCCTCGCGTCACACGCGCGTGCAGCACCTCGTGACGGCCGACGAGACCTCGCTCGCCGAGCTCGAAGCCCTGCTCGCGACGCTGCCGATCTGCTCGACCGGCCGCGTGTTCGTCGAAGTCCCCGACGCGTCGTGGATCGGGTCGATCACGGCCCCCGCCCGCATGACCCTGACCTGGCTCGACCGCTCGCGTCGCGGCGGTGCCCCCGGTACCGGTCGCGGTTGCGCAGCCGGTGAGGCCCTCGCCCGCGCCGTCTCGGGCTGGGCCGGCGAGATGCTGTGCTGCGACGACGACGCCACGCGCGTCATCCTGCTCGGCGCATACCTCGGCACCGCCGAGATCGTGGACGAGCTCGTCACGCGTCACGGCGTCGACGCGCAGGCCATTCACACTCCCGAGCGCTTCGGCCTCGCCACCGCGCGCTGAAGCGCCACCCCCGCTCCTCGACGGATGCAAGCTGGGCGATACGCGCCGTCTCGCTCGGCATCCGCCCCGTTCGCTGTGATCGTGCGCGGGGAGAATCCCTCGGGCCGCTAGCTCTCGTTCGGTGGGTCAAGCCCCGCGGCGGACGTAGTTGCCCTCGACGAGTCCCGCCTCGATCTCGAACCGATTGCGCAGGGGATCGCGCCCGGCCAGGGCGTAGAGCAGCGGCATGAGGAAGCCGTACCGACGCCATTGGCGTTTGTGGACCGCCTCGTGCCCGAGCACGATGTCGGTCGGCCGGTCGTCGCCGGTGAGGAAGCAGCCGCCCACGCATACGCCCCCGCGGGGGAACGCCCACGACGGGAGCCCGCGGAACACCCACAGACCGAGACGCTTCTCGATGCGGCCCGTGCTCCACATCGACCCCCAGATCCAGCCCACCGCGCAGCCGTACCAGTAGCCGACGCGGCTGAGGGGGGAGTCGAGCAGGACGCCGGGGAGGAACCGGTCGAAACGGCGGCCGCGCGCCACCGCCCGTTCGGCCCGCTCTCGCCAGCCGTCCGGGGGCGGGGGGAGGGGGCTCATGCCAGCGCTCCGATCAGACGCAGGATCGTCCCCAGGTCGTCGACGGCGGCCGCCGGGCTCGAGGGGGAGAACTCGGTCAGTGTCGCTCCCGCGAGCGGGAGCAGCTCGCGCAGGCGGCGAATGGATGCCACGACCTCGGCCGTGCGCGCGCCGAAGGGCACGGCCTGGGCGATGCCGCCGATGTCGGCGGGATCGAGGGCGTCGAGGCCGACGTGCACGTGCACACGTGTCGCTCCCGTGGCGGCGACGGCGTCGGCCAGAGCGTCGGGGGAGACGAGCTCCTCGGTGCGGACCACGGTGATCCCGTGGGCGGCGACGAAAGCCTCTTCTTCGGGATCCCACGCACGGGGGGCCACGAGCACGAGGCGCGAGGGTGCGATGCCGGGCTCGAGGCGCAGGAGCGCCTCGCCCTCCCCGGCGATAGCCCTCACCACCATGCCGGTGAATGCTCCGCTGGGGGAGGACTCGGGGGTGTTCAGAGCGGGGTGAGCGTCGATCCACACGACCGCGAGATCGTCTCCCGCGATCGCCGACACGGCTCCCAGGGAAACTCCGCAGTCGCCGCCCACGACCACGGCGGGTTCGTCGGAGGTTCGGACGGCTTCTTCGATGCGCTCGCGCATGCGAACGATCGCGCTGTGGCGCTGCACACGGGTGCCCTGCGCGTCGCCGGCTTCGGTCGGGGGTTCGAGGACAATCGTCGAGGCGCGCGGCAGGTCGCCGGCGATGGCCTCGGCCCCGTCGACGAGCTGCATCGCGCGCGAGGAGGACGACCCCTGCCACTGCGGAGCGACGATGAATCGGGTCATGGCGGTTCCCCTCGGCGGGAGACGCGAGTGCACCGCCTGATCGATCGGGCGGTGCACTCGCGGTCGTGGATCAGACCTGGTCGGGGCTCGGTGCGTCGATGGCGGCACGCTGCGGACCGCCGACCTTGAGAGCCGCGAGACGGGCTTCGACCTCGGTGAGCTCTCCGACGTCTTCGAGAGCGTTGAACTGCGCGTCGATGCTCGAGGCGGCGAGCTCCTGCTTGCCGGCGGCGAGGGCCTCCTGGCGGCGGATCTTGTCTTCGAAGCGGCCGAGCTCGCTCGTCGGGTCGAGCACGTCGATCGACTTGACGGCGTCGTGCACCTTGTTCTGCGCCTCGGCGACCTTGGCGCGAGCGGTGAGCTCGTTGCGCTTGGCCTTGAGCTGCTCGAGCTTGGTCTTCATGCCGTTCAGGCCGTCTTTGAGCTTGTCGACGACCTCGGTCTGCGCGGCGATGGTGGGGGCGGCGGCCTTGGCCTCTCCCTCGGCGGTGATCTGACGCTGGAGGGCGATCTTGGCGAGGTTGTCGAACTTGTCGGCTTCGCTCAGGTTGCCGCCGGCGCGCAGTTCGTCGCCCTTGCGGCTGGCGGCGAGGGCCTTGTTGCCCCACTCGGCCGCCGCCTGGACGTCTTCCTGGTGGTCGCGCTCGAGCAGGCGCAGGTTGCCGATCGTCTCGGCGATGGCCGACTCGGCGTCGGCGATCGAGTTCGAGTAGTCGCGGACGAGCTGGTCGAGCATCTTCTGCGGGTCCTCGGCCTGGTCGAGGAGCGCGTTGACGTTCGCGCGGACGAGGGTCTGGATGCGACCGAAGATGGACTGCTTGGCCATGCGGGGTGTTCCTTCCTGAGGGCGACGGTGTCGAGTCTGGTGGCGGATTCTACGAATTGTCTGTGATCGGACGGCGTGGCCGCGAGGGGTGGACTAGCGGCGCGATCCCCGCCCGCCGCCGGCGCGGCTGCGACCACCGCCCGAGAAGCCTCCGCCGCCGCCGCTTCGAGAGCGTCCGCCGCTGGAGAAGCCTCCGCTGCGCGAGCGCCCGCTCCCGCCGGAGAACCCGCCGCCGAGGCCGCCCAGGCCGCCCAGGCCGCCCAGGCTGCCCAGTCCGCCACCGCCGAAGCCACCGCGCGAGCGCCCGCCGCCGAGAATGGCGTTCACGGCGATGCCGCCGAGGATCGCGCCCATCATGTCGCCTCCGCCGCCGGCGGCTGCGCCGCCGAAGGCGCCGACGTCGTTCTGTGCCGCGGAATCGGCGGCGGCGGCGAGCTGGGCCGCGCGCTGGGCCGCGGCGAGGGCTGCGACCGGGTCGGCGATGCGCAGTTGCTCGGCCTGCACGAGGGCGGCACCGGCCTCGGCGAGACGCGTGCGCGCTGTGGCCCCCACTGCTCCCCGACGCGTGGAGATGAAGTCCTCGGTCGCGGTCACCCGGGCGCGCGCCTGAGCGAGTGTCGTGTCGAGCTCGCTCTCGGCGCGGCGTCGACGCTCGGCCGCGTCACGGGCCTCGTCGAGCACCGCGTCGATGGTGGCGTTCGCCTGCTGCAGTGTCTCGATCGCTTGCGCGGGGTGGGGGCGCGAGACCGAGAGCGCACCGCGCGCGTCATCGAGCTGCGACCGCGCCGAGGCCGCCGCGGCGGCGACTCGTCCGTCGGGATCGGGCAGCCGGGCGGCCGCCGCGAGGTCGCCCTCGATCTCCGCGACGAGGGCCGAGGCGCGTCGGTTCGCGTCCGACAGGGATGCCTCGAGGGCACCCACGGCGCGCTCGAGGGTGTCGGCCTGGGCCACGGCCGCTTGCGCTGCGCGGATGGCGACGGCCGCTTCTCCGGTGCGACCGGCGGCGAGAGCGGCGGCGGCTTCCGCTTCCTGGGAGCTTGCGAGCTCGAGCCGCGCTCGAGCCTGGGCCGGGTTGTCGGCGACGGGGGAGAGCGCGTCGTCGCTGAAGCGTTCGGTCAGGCGAGCGAGTCTCGCCTCCGCCTCGCTCAGGCCCGCGGCGACCGTCGCGTGCTGGTTGCGGATCGCGGCCAGGGCGCCGGGGGCGTCTGCCTCGAGAGCGCGCAGTTCGTCGAAGGCGGACGCCTTGGCATCCAGAGCCTCGTCGGCGGCCGTGCACAACCGCAGGATCTCGGTATAGCCGGCACGCTGCTGCTCGGGGGTCTCAGGGGTGCTGTCGTCGAGCTGCTGCTGGATCGAGAACGCCCGGTCGAGGTCGGCCTTGGCCTGGTCGAGCACCTCGACGAAGGGAGCTGCAGCGGCGTCGCCGAACTGCGCGCGGGCGAAGCCGAGCTCCTGCTCGCTCGTCTTGACGGCGTCGTCGGTGGACACGAGGGCGGAACCGGCGCGACGGGAGAGGTCGTCGATGCTCTCGGTCGGGATGCCACCCGCACCGGGCGTCGTCGCTCGACGGCGTCGACGCACGGCCAGCCAGACGAGGCCGGCGGCGATGGCGAGCAACAGCACGCCGACCAGGACGATCGGCACGATGGCCGGGCCGTTCTGCGTCGCCGGCGTCGGGGGAGGGTTCGGCATGTTGCCGCCCGCTTTCGCGTGCGCGGTGCGCAGGCCGTCGGCCGCGGCGACCGCCGCGCCCGCGTCGTCGCCCGCCTCGAGCGCCGGCTGCACCTGATCCTGCTCGATCGAGGTGAGCTGGGCCGCCGAGATCCCGCCCGCATCGACGTCGCCCGAGAGGTAGTACTGGAAGGTATCGCCCTCGATGGCGACCGCGAGCAGATACTGGTGAGGGCCGAGGTTGTTGCGGTTGGCGGTCTCGTTCGCCCAATCGTCCGCACCGGTCGGATCCTGGAAGCCGTCGACGTACACGACCCAGAGGTCGAGCCCCGTCTGCTCCGACAGCGTCAGCAGGCGCCGCTGGACATCGGCCTCTTGCGAATCGGTGAGCACGTTCGCCTGGTCGAGCACATAGCTCGATCCGAGCGTCGGCGGGGGGATCGCCGCGGCGCTGAGGGGAGCGACCAGGACTCCGACGAACGCGAGCAGCAGCACCGTCATCGTGCGCAGCACGTTCGGCTTTCGCATGCAGTCCCCTTCGGTTGCCGGATGCGTCCACCCTATAAACGACCGCCGACACCGGGGTAGGAGCGGCGCGTCCGCTGTGAGCGCACGCGAGCGCCGCCTAGGCTCGGACGCTCGGAGGTACACCATGGACGACCGCTACGGAACCGACGTGCTCGCCCGCGGGTGGCGCGACGCCGGACGCATCAGGCCCGCCGAGGTCGCGGCATCCGCGGATCTCGTCGTGGAGATCGCGGGCGACGGCTTCGTCGGCGCGGTGACCCGCATCGACGGCTCGAACGTCGAGCTCGAAGACCGCTTCGGCAAGCGCCGGCTGTTCCCGCTCGGCGGAGGCTTCCTCGTCGACGGCAAGCCCGTGGTGCTGAAGGCCCCCGCCGCCGCGGCGAAGGGGCGCACGCGGACGGCATCCGGGTCCTTCGCCGTGGCCGACCAGCGCGCGCGTACCGCCCGCGCCAGCCGCATCTTCGTCGAGGGAAAGCACGACGCCGAGCTCGTCGAGAAGGTGTGGGGTGCGGACCTGCGCGCCGAGGGAGTCGTGGTCGAGTTCCTCGAGGGCGTCGACCTTCTCGAGCAGACCCTGGATGCCGAGCCCCCCACCGCCGAGCGTCGGTACGGCGTGCTCGTGGACCACCTCGTGCCGAACTCCAAGGAGTCGCGCATCGCCGAGAGGATCGCGCGGGGCCGTCACGGCGCGCACGTGCGCATCGTCGGTCACCCCTTCGTCGACGTGTGGCAGTGCGTCACGCCCCGGGCGCTCGGCATCGCCGCGTGGCCGGAGGTGCCGCGCGGGATCGAGTGGAAGGTCGGCGTCTGCCGGGCGCTCGGCTGGCCCGCCGATGAGCAGGCCGACACGGCTCGCGCGTGGCAGCACATCCTGTCGAAGGTCACCACCTTCCGCGACCTCGAGCCGGCCCTGCTCGGCCGTGTCGAGGAACTCATCGATTTCGTGACCGTCCCGTGAGCGGCCGCAAGGTGCCCGTGCGGCACACCCCCGACGCCGCGACGCCTAGCCTGGATGCCATGGACTCCACCCCCGTCTTCCGTGACAAGCCGGTGTCCTTCGTCCGCCGCAGCGGCCGCATGTCCGAGGCGCAGGACCGGGCGTGGGCCGAGCTCTCGCCGTTCTACCTGCTCCCTGTCGAGCGCGCCGCAGCCACGACCAGCGTGAAGGCGGGCACGGCCATCGACCCGGCCGAGGTCTACGGACGCGCGGCCCGCCTCGTGGTCGAGATCGGCTCCGGTCAGGGCCACCAGATCGTCTCCGCCGCAGCGGCCGACTCCGACAGCGACTTCCTCGCCGTCGAGGTGTTCACCGCCGGTCTCGCCCGCACCATGCTCGACGCCGACCGCGAGGGCGTGAAGAACCTGCGCCTGGTCGAGGCCAACGCCCCCGAGGCTCTCGAGCACCTGCTCCCGCCGGCATCCGTCGACGAGCTCTGGGTCTTCTTCCCCGATCCCTGGCACAAGAACAAGCACACCAAGCGTCGCCTCGTCGCCCCCGACTTCGCGCGTATCGCCGCCCAGGCCCTGCGCCCCGGGGGCACCCTGCGCCTCGCGACGGACTGGCAGGACTACGCCGATCAGATGCGCGACGTTCTCGACGCAGCGCCCGGCTTCGAGCGCGCGTTCGCGGGGGAGTGGGCAGAGCGCTTCGACGGCCGCGTGCTCACCGCCTTCGAGCGCAAGGGGCTGCGCGTCGGCCGCGACATCCGCGACCTGAGCTACACGCGGGTCTCGCCGTGACCGCGCACACCGCGGTGCCGGTCCGCGAGCGTTCCACCTGGACGCCCAAGCTCGTCCCGGCGCTGTTGGTGTGCCTCGCTGCGCCGGCGCTGTTCGTCGTCCAGGTCGTATGGCTGGGCTGGATCCTGCTCGCGCTCGCGGTGGCATCCGGGATCCTGGTGGACCGCCGGGGCGGCGTCGCGCTGGCTCGCGGCGAGGAGCCGAGCATCGCCCGCGACGTCTCGCTCGTCGCGATCGGCCAGTTCATCGTGAGCCTCATCCCGCTGCACGCCGAACTCGACAACGCCGCGTTCGTGCGTTTCACCCTCGCCCTGGGCGGGGCCGTCGTCGTGCCCTACGTCATCTCGCGCTTCGTCTACCGCGACAATGCGATCCGCTTCCCGTGGCGCGGCGGCGGACGATGGACCTGGTGGCAGTGGGCCTGGCTCGGCGGTGTCATCGTGCTCGGCTACCTGATCCTGCCGTTCTACTTCATCACCTCGGGCGTCTACCGCAACTGGCCCGAGGTCGTCACCCCCGAGCTCATCGGTCGCCTGTTCGTGGGCGTCGGCGCGGTCGGTATCTGGGACGAGCTCTTCTTCATCTGCACCGTCTTCGCGCTGCTGCGTCGACACTTCCCCGACCTCACCGCGAACCTGCTGCAGGCGATCGTGTTCGTGTCGTTCCTGTGGGAGCTGGGCTATCAGGCGTGGGGGCCGCTGCTGACGATCCCCTTCGCGATCGTGCAGGGGTTCCTCTTCCTCAAGACCCGCTCGCTCTGGTACGTCGTGACGGTGCACCTGCTCTTCGACGCCGTGGTCTTCGGCGTCCTCGTCCACGCGCACAACCCCGGGTCGGCATCCATCTTCCTGGTCTGACCCCGGATGCCGGCACCCCGCCGCCCGGCCCCGGCCCAACGCCCGGCCCAATGGCCCGGCCGCCGCTCCGCCGCCTCGCCGACGCCTTGCCGCCCCGCCCCCCGCCCCGGCCCGATCCCCGCGCATAAACGCGATGTACACGCAGAAACGCGAGCAGAGCGTGTTTCCGCGCGCGCAGAGCGTTTATGCGTGGCTCGAGAGGGGCGGATGCCGCGGTGCCCGGGTTCCGCCCAGGTCGGCGCGCTACCTTCGGGACTGGACGCCCCCCGCGTCCCCGGACGAGGGATCAGTACCCGGACTGCGACAAGACTGGCCAAGGAGCACAGCCATGTCGTGGATCGTCCTCATCCTGTCCGGCGTCCTCGAGGCTGTCTGGGCCACCGCCCTCGGCCGTACCGAGGGCTTCACCAAGCTCTGGCCGAGCGTGATCTTCGGCGTCGCGCTCGTGGCATCCATGGGCGGCCTCGCCTTCGCGATGCGCGAGATCCCCACCGGCACCGCCTACGCGGTGTGGGTCGGGATCGGCGCGGCGCTGACGATCGTGGTCGCGATGGTCAGCGGGACCGAGACGGTCTCGGTGGTCAAGGTGCTGCTCGTGCTGGGGCTGGTGGGATGCGTGGTCGGTCTGAAGCTCGTGGGCGACAGCCACTGACCAGGTCATTTTCCCGAAAGTCAACCGGATGGAACGCACGGTTTCATCCGGTACCATCCTCTCCAACTGCACTTGTCCGGGCCAGACACCGTCGTCACTCGCCCACATCTTCCCCCTGTGAAAGGTTCCGAGTGAGCGCACCGCCGAGCGAGCTTGTCTCCCCGACGCGTCCGTCGCGCGTCATCGCACGACCGAGTCGTCTCGACCGTCTGCGCGATTCGCGCCTCGGTCGCTCCCTGCGCCAGTACGGTCACGACGTCCTCCGCAAGCCCGAGGGCATCGTCCCGATCGAGCGCGGCGCGTTCACCAAGGTCCTGATCCTGTGGGCCATCGCTCGCGTGGTCAACTTCGCGATGCTGTGGGGCTTCTACTCGATCGCCAAGGCCGCGCGCTGGGGATTCGGTCCCGACAGCGAGCGACTCGGCACCTTCTTCGACTACCTCACGGGGTGGGATGCCGACCGCTACGGTCAGATCGCCGCCCAGGGCTATCCCATGTCGTTGCCGATGAACGTCTCGGGCGACATCCTGCCCAACAACTGGGCGTTCCTTCCGGTCTTCCCGACGATGGTCCGCGTGCTCTCGGGTGCCACGGGTCTCGGCTGGCAGCCCATCGCTGTTCTCCTGAGCCTGGGGGCGAGCCTCGGCGCCACCTGGCTGCTCTTCGTGCTGATGCGCACGGTCACCAAGCCGCAGCCCGCCTGGTGGGCCGTCGTCTTCTTCTCCTTCGCCCCGATGTCGTTCCTCTTCGTGATCGGCTACAGCGAGGGCCTGTTCATGCTGCTGATGTTCGCGGGCATGCTGCTCGCGATCAAACGGCGCTACCTGTGGATCCTGCCGATCGGCCTCATCACGGCCTACACCCGTCCGGGCGTGCTGGCTCTGGGCCTGGCTCTCGGCATCGTGTTCCTCGTGCGTTTCTTCCGCCGCAAGGTCGATCCGTTCCCGATGCGGGAGTGGCTCTCGCTCATGGCATCCGGTCTCGTCATCGCCGCGGCGGGTCTGTCGTGGAACCACATCGCGCAGTACGTCACGGGCACGCACAACGCCTACATCCGCACCGAGCTCGGCTGGTGGCTGGACTACGTGGGCAACGATGAGTTCACGCCGTTCACCCCGTGGTTCCGCCAGGCGGGTACGCACCTGGGCGTCGTCGGCATCGTCCTGGTCATCGCGTTGATCGTCGCTTTCGCAGCGCTGATGTGGTCGCGCCCCGTCCGCAAGCTCGGCCTCATGGTCGTCGCCTACGGCTTCAGCTACGGCGTGTACATCTTCGCGGTGTTCCTGCCGCAGCAGAGCACGTTCCGCCTGCTCATGCCGATGGCGCCCCTGCTCGGCGACGAGCGGTGGTCGTCGACCCCGCGTCGTCGCACGGCGATCCTGGTCGGATGCCTCGTGCTCCAGGCGGTCGCGATCCTGCTGCTGTGGACGCGCGGCAACCCGTGATCCGACACTGACCTGACAAGAGGGGCGGCGCCGATTTCGGCGCCGCCCCTCTTGTCATGACCGGGGGTCAGTCGGGCTGTCCGCCGGGGTCGACGGCATCGATGACGTCCTGTTCCGCGGCGTTGTCGGCATCCATCTCCGCCGACCCCGTCGCGTCTTCGTCCGTCCGTGCGAACGCTCCGGCGGAGGAGTCCGACGCGCCGGCGGGTGCGGGCTCCGTCTCGGGCGGGAGGGGGATGGTCGGCTCCGCGGGCGTCGGAACCGTCGGCTCGGAGGGGTTCGGGGCGGTGGGCTCCGAGGGGGTGGGCTGCGAGGGGTCGGACGGGGCCTGGGGGAAGGTCGGAGTACTCATTGCACGACTCTCCGCGGTGTGGGAAGAGTTCGCGAGCCCCTTTCCCATCGGGCGGCCGCGGTGTATCCCGGTGCGGATAGGCTTTCGGGCGGGGCTTTCGGGCGGGGCTCTCAGGGACGAGGGGACCACATGTCCACGGCACATGACGTGACGAGGCGCGATGCCATCGCGCAGTACCGCTTGGTCGGCGAGCCCACCGAGCCCGACCTCCAGGGGCTCGTCGAGCTCGCCGCGACCGTGTGCAACGTGCCCACCGCGGTGATCAACATCATCGACGACCGCATGCAGCACCAGGTCGCGGCGGTCGGCATCCAGGTCGCGTCGTGCGCTCGCGAGGACTCGATGTGCGCCGCCGTCATCAGCACTCCCGGTCGCGTCGTCGTCCCCGACGCCCGTCTCGATCCGCGTTTCGCGCAGAACGCCTTCGTCACCGGCGAGATCGCCCACACGCGCTTCTACGCGTCGAGCCCCCTCATCACCCCGGCCGGTGTCGCCATCGGCACGCTCTGCGTCTTCGACACCGAGGTGGGAGAACTCTCGGATGCCAGCAGCCGCGCCCTCGATCTGCTCGCGCACCAGGTGATCGACGTTCTCGAACTGCGCCGGGTCCAGCGCGACCTGATCGAGTCCAACGCCCAACTCGAGAGCTTCGCGATGCAGGTCAGTCACGATCTGCGCAACCCCCTCACCGCCTTGACGGGCTTTCTCGAACTGGCGGCCGACAGCCCCGAGATGGTCGACGCTCCGCGCGCCGCTCAGTCGCTGGCCCGCGCGGAGGCCGCGGCCGGGCGCATGACGTCGATGGTCACCGATCTGCTCGACTTCGCTCGAATGGGCGGCGCCCGCCCGTACATGACCCAGGTCGATGTGTCCGACACGGTCGACGCCGTCCTCGAGGACCTCGACGGCGCACTCACGAACACGGGTGCCGAGGTGATGGTCGAGAGCACGTCGTTCGTGCGCGCCGATGACACGCTGCTGCGGGTCCTTCTGCAGAACCTCATCGCCAACGCGGTGAAGTTCACGGTCGCGGCCGAGAGGGCACCGCGCATCGCGGTGAGCGTCGAGGTCCTCTCCGACGGGTGGCGCATCACCGTCGACGACAACGGCGATGCGCTCGACCCCGAGTTGCGCGAGCGCGTCTTCGAGCCGATGCAGCGCGGCCATGGTGCCGAGGTGCAGGGGATCGGCATCGGTCTTGCGACCTGCCGGCGCATCGTCGAGGCGCACCGCGGCACGATCGGTCTCGACGTTTCTCCCGCGGGCGGCACGCGCGCGTGGTTCGTGCTCCCGTCCGCCGCCTGACCGCTATCGGGCGATGCGCCCGGGCGCAACCTCCGAGACGGTTGTCCGAGAGGGGCCGTAGCGTGGGCGGTGTCGGCAAGGCCATCGGGTCTTCGCCGTCGATCCGGATGCCGAGGAGGAACGCCCCATGGCACGAAACGTGCGTCTGATGCACTGCACGCCCGACGACGTTTTCCGGGTCCTCGCGAACGGATGGCTGTATCCCCTCTGGGTGGTGGGCACCTCGCGCATACGCGATGTCTCCGAGTCGTGGCCCGCCGAGGGTGCGACGCTGCACCACTCTTTCGGCTCGTGGCCGCTCGTGGTCAACGACAACACGGTCATGCGCGAGTGGGATCCGCCGCGTCGCGCGGTGCTCGAGCCCCATGGCGGACTCATCGGCGTCGCGCGCGTGGCGATCGATGTGAAGGCCCGCGGTGATCGCTGCGTCGTACGTATCCAAGAGGAGCCCGTCACGGGCCCGACGACGCTTCTGCCTGACACGGTGTTCGATGCGATCACGCGCTACCGCAATGCCGAGACCCTGCATCGCCTGGCCTATCTGGCCGAGGGCGGCGCCCCCGGATCGACGGGCGGTGCGGCGGCGCTCGGCCACGAGTCCACCGCCGAGAAGGAGCCGATCGACCGATGAGCGAGAGCTACGACGCGATCATCGTCGGCTCCGGCCCGAACGGGCTCGCCGCCGCCGTCACGCTGGCTCGGTCGGGGCTTTCGGTCGCCGTGTACGAGAGGAGCGACACCTTCGGCGGTGCCGCCTCGACCGCGGAACTCACCCTCCCCGGTTTCCGGCACGACGTGGGCTCAGCCGTGCATCCACTCGCGCTCGAGTCGTGGTTCTTCCGCGAGTTCGGTCTCGACCGACGTGTTCCTCTCGTCGTCCCCGAGGTCTCGTACGCCCATCCGCTCGACGGCGGCCGCGCGGGGCTGGCGTACCGCGACCTGTCGCGAGCAGCCGAGGGACTCGGTGTCGACGGTCCGGCCTACGAGCGCCTCATGCGCCCCCTCGTCGATCACCTGCGCGGGGTCGCCGACTTCACCGGGAATGCCCTTCTCCGCGTCCCGGGTGATCCCCTCGCGGCATTCTTCTTCGGCATCCGGGCTCTCGAGCAGGGCGGGCCGTGGTGGAACGCGCGTTTCCGGGAAGAGGTGGTACCGAGCCTCATCACCGGCGTCTCGGCTCACACGATCCTGCACCAGCCGAGCCTCGCCGCCGGGGGAGCGGGCCTCGTGCTCGCCACCTACGGTCACGGCCGCGGGTGGCCGATTCCCGTCGGCGGCAGTCAGGCGATCGCCGACGCGATGATCGCCGACATCCGCGCTCACGGGGGAGTGCTGCGCGCCGGTGTCGAGGTGACCTCCCTCGACGAGCTGCCTCCGGCCCGCGCCGTGCTCCTGGACACGACCCCGCGCTCGCTGATCCGGCTCTGCGGTGACCGGATGCCGGCGTCCTACCGTCGTGTGCTCGAGAGGTTCCGCTACGGTGGCGGCGTCGCCAAGGTCGACTTCGCCCTGTCCGATCCCGTGCCGTGGGCCCACGCCGATGTCGCCCGCGCCGGCACGGTGCACATCGGCGGCACGCGCGCCGAGATCGCCGAGGCCGAGAACGCGGTGGCCCGGGGAGACCTCCCCGACGCCCCCTACGTCCTGGCCGCCCAACCGACGCTGTTCGACTCGACCCGCGCGCCCGAGGGCAAACACGTCCTGTGGGCGTACACCCACGTGCCGTCGGGGAGCCCCGCCGATCGTGAAGAGGCGGTCGTGCGTCAGATCGAGCGCTTCGCCCCGGGATTTCGCGATACCGTGCTGGCCTCGTCGTCTCGGACGGCCGTCGATATCGCGGCGTGGAACCCGAACTTCCCCGGCGGCGACATCTCGGCCGGCGCCCCCACGCTCACGCAGCTCCTGGGACGCCCGGTCTACAGCCCCGACCCCTGGCGCACGCCGATGAAGGGCGTATACCTGTGCTCGTCGTCGACGAGCCCCGGCCCGGGCGTGCACGGCCTGGCGGGATGGCAGGCCGCGCTCAGCGCGCTCCGGCACGAGTTCGGCACGCGCCTGCGCCCCGACCTCGCTCCCCGCGACGATCAGCTGCACGCAGCCGCACGGTAGCCGTGCCCGAGGGCGACAGCGTCTATCGGCTCCGGCAACGCCTCGAGGCCGCGACCCTCGGTGCGCGCGTGCACGACGGGGAGCTGCGGTCGGGCAACGCCGCCGGGCGCTCGCTCGGGGGTCTTCGCATCGAGGGATACGACACCTTCGGCAAGCACCTGCTCACCCGTTTCGACGACGGGTCCACCCTGCACACCCACCTGCGCATGCAGGGGAGCTGGACCATCACGCGGGCAGGGCGTTCCCTGCCGTCCGCGGTGCGCGAGACGGCGCGGGTGCGCCTGCGACTCGACGACGGGCGAGAGGTGTGGGGTCTCGATCTCCCCGTCGTGGAGCTCGTCCCCACCGCGAGCGAGAGCGATGTGATCGGATACCTCGGTCCCGACCCGCTGCGCGACGACTGGGATGCCGCCGAGGCGGTGCGCCGACTCTCGTCACGCCCCGACCGGCCCTTCGTCGCGGCGCTTCTGGATCAGACCGCCGTCGCGGGTCTCGGCAACCTCTGGGTCAACGAGCTCGCCTTCCTCCGCGGCATCCACCCCTTCGCCCCCATCGGGATGACCGACCTCGACGCGCTCACGGCGCTCGCCGCACGGTGCCTGCGGATCTCGGCGACCGTGCCCGGCATGTATCAGGTCACGACCGGTGACCGCCGGAAGGGGGCGTCGCATTGGGTGGCGGGGCGCGCGGGGCGGCCCTGCCTGCGTTGCGGAACCCGCGTGCGGGTGCGCGACGAGGTGCAGAACGACCCCGAGCAGCGGCGGACCTGGTGGTGCCCGCGATGCCAGCCGATGCCCGGCATCACCGATGTCGGAACCCCCGAGTAGAACAGGACCATGGCTGTCGAGCGCAAGGATCTGCTGCGCGTCACCCGCATCTACGCGGAGGACGCCGCTCTCGAGCTCGAGCGCGGCCGGGAGATCGTCGCGCGCTGGCCCGAGGCCGACATCGTGCCCATCGCCTCGCACTGGCAGATCCCCGAGGTGCACGGCGACGAGACCAACGTCGCGCGCTGGGTGCGCATCAAGACCGAGGCTCTGGTGCTGGGGGTGAAGAAGAGCGTGACGACGCGGGTGAACGGGCGATCCGCCGACTTCATCGCCCCGTCGCTCTCGAACGGCTGCGCGATGGCGTGCAGTTACTGCTACGTGCCGAGGCGCAAGGGGTACAGCAACCCCATCACGGTCTTCGCGAACGTCGACCAGATCAGCCGGCATCTCGCGCGGCATGTGGCGGCGCGCGGGCCGAAAACCGAGCCGAACCAGTGCGATCCCGATTCCTGGGTCTACGACATCGGCGAGAACGGCGACTGCTCCGTCGACGCGATGATCAGCGACAACGTACGCGACGTCTGTGAGCTCTTCCGCATGACGCCCACCGCGAAGGCGTCTTTCGCGACGAAGTTCGTCAACCGCGACATGCTGGATTGGGACCCGGCGGGGCGGACGCGCATCCGCTTCTCGCTCATGCCCGCGGCCACCGCGAAGGTCACCGACCTGCGCACCTCGCCCATGGCCGCCCGGATCGCGGCCATCAACGATTTCGTCGACGCCGGGTACGAGGTGCACGTCAACTTCTCACCCGTCATCCTCACCCCGACGTGGCTGGCCGACTGGGCGGAGCTGTTCGACCAGCTCGACGCCGCCCTCCATGCCCGAGCGAAGGCACAACTCGCATGCGAGGTGATCTTCCTCACTCACAACGAAGGGCTCCACGAGGTCAACCTCGGGTGGCATCCGAAGGGGGAAGAACTCCTGTGGACTCCCGCCGTCCAAGAAGAGAAGACGTCGCAGAACGGGGCGATGAACGTGCGCTACCGCCATCCGATCAAGGCGCAAGCGGTGGCCGCTCTGGGCGACCTCATCGCGCTCAAGCTCCCGTATTGCCGGGTGCGGTACGCGTTCTGACGATCAGTCGATGCGGCCGGTGGGCGACCCCTCGGTGGTGGCCGCCTCGTCGGCATCCTGCTGGGCTGCGGCGCCCTCTTCGGGAGACTCGCTTCCCGCCCCGGAGGAGTCGTGGTCGGGAGCGTCGTTCGCGCGTCCGTCGTGATGCGTCATGGTCATCCTCTTCGTCGTCGGTGTGGAGCGACGGTGTCACGGACCACCGTCCGTGTCCAGGGGGTGGACGCTCTCACAGGGGACGAACGCCGAAGCGCTCGGTGAAGTCCGCGCTCGCGGCATCCTCGAAATCGTCTGCTTCGTCGCGAAGCTCGATGTCGCCCACGACGATCACAGGTACGGCGCCAAGGCGCCGGCGGTCAACGCGAGGGCGAGGGTCGTACCGCCCACGCCGGTAGCGGTGAGCACGGTCGCGCGCTCGAACCGGCGACGGCGCGAGACGTTCGCCGGGTGAGTGGTCGAACGCAGTGACGCCTTGGCCGTGTCGAGGGTGTCGTAACGGCCGACCGGTACGCCGTGCGCATCGCGGGAGACGAACCCACCGGCGACCTGGTCGACGCAGCCGAAATACTCGCCGCCGCGGTGAGCGACCCAGAAACCGGTGTCGACCTTCGCCCACAGGACGCGGGCCGCCGTCAGGGGAGCGGGGGACGTGGACGTCGGGGTCGTCATGTCAGGCCGCCGCGGAAAGGGTACGGCGGGCGGGGGCGCTGGCGCGGACCGTCTGCGGACGCTGTGCACTGTCGCTCGCGGGAATCTCGACCTCGAGGTCGACGACGAGACCGGCCGAGGAGTTGGCCATGTCGGCCATGTTCTTCAGCGCGGTGGAATTGAGGGTCTCGGGCTCAGCGGAGTCGAAGACGAAGCGCAGGGGGATGGCGGGCTGCAGCCACAGGGTGGAGCGGCCGGGGGCGCCGTCTACGTGCGTCCAGCTGAGCGTGAAGCTTTCGCTGCGTCGAAGCTTGGTGGTCGTGACGACCTTGATGTGGGAGAGCAGGCGATCCGGGATCTGGATCGAGTCGGTCGAGGTGCCGTAGAACAGGTGGCCCATGGGGTACTCCCTTCGAAAGCGATTAACTGCACTTAGAACATACTCGGCTAGTAACTAGTTTGTCTAACTATTATTTCCGAGGTATAGTCGCGGGAAGAGCGGGGAGGAGTGTTTCATGACGGACATCGAAACCACGTCCCTTCGCCCCGCGCCCGCGGACGCAGCCGAAGAGGTCACGTACTGGTACGGCGACGAGCCGTCCGATCGGCGCCACCGTAGTAAGGCCGTTCTCGAAGCCCTCCGCATCTATCGCGCGGCCGAGGTCGCGATGCGCCGTCGTACGCGCGACTCGATGTCGATGGGCGAGAACGAACTCCTCGTCCTGCGATACCTGCTGCGCGACGCCAACCGTCAGGTGCGACCGGGGGAGCTCACCCGCTATCTCGGTCTTTCGACCGCCTCCACCACGGCGATCCTCGACCGGCTCGAACGCTCGGGGCACGTTACCCGGGCGGCGAATCCCGACGACCGGCGCAGCATCTTCATCCAGGCCACCCCCCGCGCGCACGCCGAGGTGCGGCAGACGCTCGGCAACATGCACGATCGCATGCTCGCGGCCGTCATCGACATGACGCCCGACGAGTCTGCCGCGGTGGTCGCGTTCCTCCGACGCATGAGTGACGCGGTGGACGGCGTCGCGGTAGAGCACCCGGCGGTCGATTCCCCGTGATCTACGTGCTCGTCGGCGGCCCGCGCGACGGACAGCACGTGGACGACCTGCCTCGCGGCTATCGCCTGTCCCTCAGCGATCCCCAACCCGAACCCTTCGGAGATTTCGACACCGTCCGCGCGGTGTGGTTCGAGTTGGACGAGACCATGTTCCGCTCGCCCCAGCGTCGCGGCTGAGGGTCTATCTCACGCTCGCTCGACGAGCAAGCCACCCTGCGTCGGTCCTCACGACCCGCACAGTAGGCGTATGCGATGCGTGACCTATGCCGGCGAGACCGTGATCACCACCGACGACGTCGCCGCGTCGTTGATCGAGTTGACCGCGGCGGTGGCGAAAGAGGGGCAGTCCGAGGCCGTGAGCATCCCCATCGTCACGGAGGACAAGAAGGTCGCTCAGGCGGAGCTCGTGATCGGGGTCGGAAACGATGTGCTCTCCGCCCCGCTGGACTGGCACGAAGAAGAGCCGGATTTCTCGCACGCGGCCGCCGAGCTCGAGAAGCACCGGCTCTTCCCGCGTCCGCACCTTCGAGCTGTCGAGCCTGTTTCCGACGCCGACGACGAGCTTCTCGATTACGACTTCGATCGGCCGACCGAGGCTTGAGTCGACGGGGTGAGGTTCGCCCCCTCCGCCCACGACCGCCGGGAGCCTTGTCATCGGTTCCCGGCATCCGCTATGGTCTCAAGTCCGTGCCACTCGGCATGGTGAGCCGAGGAAAGACGAGAACATGACCGCGATGCGCGATCTGCGTCCGGAGCAGCAGGGCAATGACCTGCCGTTCCTGCTCTCGTCGTACCCTCCGGCGCCGGTCGTCTAGACATCTGTCTCGTTTCGCCCCGCCCCGTCAGGTCGGGGCGTTTCTCTTTCCACCGTGTGGGGGAGTGCCTCGTCCGCAGGCTCGACTCCTCGCGCTTCGGCGCACCACACGAAGGAAAGGATCCATGCACAAGCTCACCGAACGGCTGGTGTCGTGGGCGAGCCTGATCGATGACAAGACCATCGAGCAGGCCCGTACCTCGTCCCGGATGCCGTTCATCCACCCCCATCTGGCCCTCATGCCCGACGCCCACCTGGGCCTGGGCGCGACGGTCGGGTCGGTCATCCCGACGCTCGGCGCCATCATGCCCGCGGCCGTCG
>JAKOMY010000310.1 GCA_022702225.1 Microbacteriaceae bacterium
GCCGGAGACAACAAGTTCGCCGCTCTGAACACGGCGGTCTGGTCGGGCGGCTCCTTCGTCTACGTCCCTAAGGGCGTGCACGTCGAGATCCCCCTCCAGGCGTACTTCCGCATCAACACCGAGAACATGGGTCAGTTCGAGCGGACGCTGATCATCGCCGACGAGGACAGCTACGTCCACTACATCGAGGGCTGCACCGCTCCCATCTACAAGAGCGACTCGCTGCACTCGGCCGTGGTCGAGATCATCGTGAAGAAGAACGCCCGCGTTCGCTACACGACGATCCAGAACTGGTCGAACAACGTCTACAACCTCGTCACCAAGCGCGCCATCGCGCACGAGGGCGCGACCATGGAGTGGGTCGACGGCAACATCGGCTCCAAGGTCACGATGAAGTACCCCTCCATCTACCTCATGGGTGAGCACGCCAAGGGCGAGACCCTCTCGGTCGCCTTCGCCGGTCCCGGTCAGCACCAGGACGCCGGCGCGAAGATGATCCACATGGCGCCCTACACGCAGTCGTCGATCGTCTCGAAGTCGATCGCCCGCGGTGGCGGTCGGGCGGGCTACCGCGGTGAGGTCCGAGTGGATGCCAATGCGCACCACTCCGCGAACACGGTGCGTTGCGACGCCCTGCTGGTCGACACGATCTCGCGCAGCGACACTTATCCCGCGATCGACATCCGCGTGGACGACGTGCAGCTCGGCCACGAGGCCACGGTCTCCAAGGTCAGCGAAGAGCAGCTGTTCTACCTGCAGTCGCGCGGTATGCCCGAAGACGAGGCCATGGCCATGATCGTGCGCGGCTTCATCGAGCCGATCGCTCGCGAGCTGCCGATGGAATACGCGCTCGAGCTCAACAAGCTCATCGAGATGGGCATGGAAGGATCCGTAGGCTAAATGACGACTGCGACTCAGACCCCCGCAGCCGCCGCGGAGGGGCATATCGACCCCGCCGCACTCGTGGCATCCGTCGTTCCGGTGCAGACGCGCTCCGAGCGACCGACCTCGTTCGATCCGGCTGACTTCGGCGTGCCCACGGGCCGCGAGGTCAACTGGAAGCTGACGCCCATCGCCCGGCTCGCGCCGCTGTTCGTCGACGAGGCGGGCCCCTCGGGCGTCGTCTCGGTCGAGGTGAGCGCCCCCGCCGCCGTCGAGCAGCTGCGGCTGGCCGCCGGTGAGGCTCCGCGCGGCGAGCACTTCCGTCCGGAAGACCTCACCGCCGCCCTCGCCTGGCAGCACGAGGCCGAGGCGCCGCTGCTGCGTATCCCCGCGAACGTCGAGCTCGACGAGCCCGTCGTCGTCCGCCTGACCGGCACGGGCGGCCTCGCGCACGCCCACGTCGTGATCGAGGCGCAGCCGAACTCGCGCGGCACCGTGGTGCTGCGTCACGAGGGCACCGCGAACCACGCGCAGAACGTCGAGATCATCGTGCGCGACGGCGCCGATCTCACCGTCGTCTCGGTGCAGCGCTGGAACGACGACGCCGTGCACGCGGCATCCCACCAGGCTCGTGTCGACCGCGACGCCAAGCTCACGCACGTCGTGGTGAGCTTCGGCGGCGGCGTCGTGCGCGTGAACCCCTCGGTGGAGCTGTCGGGACCCGGCGCCGAGGGACGCCTGTACGGCCTGTCGTTCGCCGACGCCGGTCAGCACCTCGAGTCGCAGGTCTACCTGCATCACAAGGGACCGCACACGGTCGGCGACGTGCTGTACAAGGGCGCCCTGCAGGGCGAGAGCGCGCGCAGCGTGTGGATCGGCGATGTCCTCATCGGACCGGATGCCACGGGCACCGACTCCTACGAGGCCAACCGCAACCTCGTTCTCACCGACGGTGCCCGCGCCGACTCGATCCCGAACCTCGAGATCGAGACGGGCGACATCCAGGGTGCGGGCCACGCCAGCGCCACGGGGCGTTTCGACGACGAGCAGCTGTTCTACCTGCAGGCTCGCGGCATCGCGGAAGACGAGGCTCGCCGCCTCGTCGTGCTCGGCTTCCTCAGCGAGATCGTGCAGCGCATCGGCATCCCCGAGCTCGAGATCGAGCTCATCGAGGCCATCGAGCACGAGCTGGCCGCGGGAGCCCCGGCGTGAGCGCCTCCCGCGCCTGCGCCCTCAGCGACCTCACGCAAGACGAGGCGCACCGCGTCGAGATCGACGGTGTCGCGATCGCCGTCGTCCTCGACGGCAACGGCGATGTCCACGCGATCGGCGACGTGTGCACGCACGGCGACATCTCGCTCTCCGACGGCTTCGTCGAGGGAGAGACCCTGGAGTGCTGGGCCCACGGCTCGGCGTTCTCGCTGAAGACCGGTCGCCCGCTGAACCTCCCGGCCTACGAGCCGGTTCCCGTGTACGAGGTCGTGATCGACGGAGACGACGTGCTCATCGATCCGTCCGTCACCAAGGCGACGGCCTGAGCCGCGCCCACGACCCCCAGAATTTACGAGTAAGGAACACCATGTCTGTCCTCGAGATCCGCGACCTCCACGTGACGGTCGAGACGGAGAACGGTACGACCCCGATCCTCAACGGCGTGACGCTCACCATGCGCACCGGTGAGACCCACGCGATCATGGGCCCCAACGGCTCGGGCAAGTCGACCCTGGCGTACACGATCGCCGGTCACCCCAAGTACACCGTCACGAGCGGCTCCATCACGCTCGACGGCGAGGACGTCCTCGAGATGAGCGTCGACGAGCGCGCTCGCGCGGGCCTCTTCTTGGCGATGCAGTACCCGGTAGAGATCCCCGGCGTCACCGTCACGAACTTCCTGCGCACCGCCAAGACGGCCATCGACGGCGAGGCCCCGGCGATCCGCTCGTGGACCAAGGACGTCAAGGGCGCCATGGAGAATCTCCGCATGGACCCGAAGTTCGCCTCCCGCAATGTGAACGAGGGCTTCTCGGGCGGCGAGAAGAAGCGTCACGAGATCCTCCAGCTCGAGCTTCTCAAGCCGAAGATCGCCGTGCTCGACGAGACCGACTCGGGTCTCGACGTCGACGCGCTGAAGATCGTGTCCGAGGGTGTGAACCGCGCGAAGGAGCAGACCGATCTCGGTGTGCTGCTCATCACCCACTACACGCGAATCCTGCGCTACATCCGCCCCGACTTCGTGCACGTGGTCGTCAAGGGCCGCATCGTCGAAGAGGGCGGGCCCGAGCTCGCCGACCGACTCGAAGAAGAGGGTTACGACCGCTTCCTCGAGGCCGGTACGCCGATCGACGCGTAGGATCGTTACATGACCGCAACCCTCGCTCCCGAGAAGTACGACGAGGTCACCGAGGCTCTCAAAGACGTCATGGACCCCGAACTGGGGATCAACGTCGTCGACCTCGGCCTCATCTACGATCTCGCGTGGGATGACGAGAACGACGCGCTCGTCATCCACATGACCCTCACCTCGGCCGGCTGCCCGCTGACCGACGTGCTCGAAGAGCAGACGGCCCAGGCCCTCGACAACGTCGTGGAACGCTTCCGCATCAACTGGGTGTGGATGCCGCCGTGGGGCCCCGAACGGATCACCGACGACGGCCGCGACATGATGCGCGCCCTCGGTTTCGCGATCTGAGACCCTCTCATGGACGCCCATCCCTCCGGGGGTGGGCGTTCGTGGTTCCGTGCGCGCCGTGTGTCCTCCTCTGACGCGCCGGATGCTCGGCATCCGGGGCTCTCGTTAGGCTTTTCGCATGAGCGTTCTCCCGTTGCAGGCCCTGCCGCTCGAACTTCTGCGCCAGCGCAGCAGCACGAAATGGCGTTCCTACGACGATGACGTGATCCCGATGTTCGTGGCCGAGACCGACTTTCCGCTCGCACCGGCCATCACGAACGCTCTGCACCGGGCCGTCGAGATCGGTGACACGGGGTACACCCCGCCGCGACCGGGCATCGATCTCGACTTCGCCGACTTCGCCGAGCGGCAGTGGGGGTGGCGGCCGGATGCGGCGCGCATCCGCTGGACGGGCGACGTGATGATGGGCGTCGTCGAGGTGCTGCGCGCGGTGACCTCGCCCGGCGACCGGGTGGTCGTGACGCCGCCGGTGTATCCGCCGTTCTACGACACCGTCGAGGAGGCGGGGGCCGTGGTCGAGCGCGTCCCGCTGGTGGACGACGGCGAACGGTGGAGTCTGGATCTCGATGGCATCGAGCGGGCGCTGGCCGGGGGCGCGCGTGCCGTGCTGCTGTGCAACCCGCACAACCCGACCGGAACCGTCCACTCGCGTGAGTCGCTCGCGGCCCTCGCGCGTCTGGCCCGGCGTTACGGCGCCAGCGTGGTCAGCGACGAGATCCACGCGCCGCTCACTCACGCCCCGGCGGTGTTCACCCCCTTCCTGGATGCCGGCGACGATGCCGCCGCGGTCGGCTACACCGTGACGAGCGCGAGCAAGACGTACAACCTCGCCGGCCTCAAGTGCGCGGTCATCGTGACGGGGGCGGAGGACACCGCCGCCGTCGTCCGCGGGCTCCCGTGGGAGGTGGAGTGGCGAGCGGGGCTGTTCGGCGTCATCGCGAATCGCGCGGCGTTCTCCGTCGACAGCGACGAGTGGCTCGCGTCGCTGCTCGTGGCCCTGGATTCCAATCGCCGGCTGCTCGCCGACCTGCTCGCCGAGCATCTGCCGCTCGCGCGCTATCGCGTCCCCGAGGCGGGGTTCCTCGCGTGGGTCGACGTCTCGGCGTACGGCTGGGGCGACAACCCTGCTCCGTTCATCCGTCGCGAGGCCCAGGTGGCCCTGCATCACGGGCCGCTCTTCGGCGTCGAGGGCGTGGGGCACGTGCGCATCAACGTCGGCTGCGCGCCCGAGGTGCTGCGCGAGGCGATAGAGCGCATCGGGGGGCTCGTCGATCGCGGGTAGCCCGGCGGGGTACCTCGTCGTCGAGGCAGCGGCGTGGCATTCGAGACAAGGTAAGGGTATCCTTATCTCGTGATCACTGCCACGCGTCCCGCCTACCGCCCGTACGTCGCCGTGGTGAAGGAAGCGCGGCGACTCTCGCCGCACTTCGTGCGCGTGACGTTCACATCGCCCGACTTCGACGTCTTCGGCACCGACCGTCGCGACCAGCGCGTCAAGCTGGTCCTGCCCGGTCGCGACGGCACCGTCTGCGACATCGGGCAGGAGGACCCGGACGCCATCGCCAACGGCGAGTGGTACATCCGCTGGCGCGACCTTCCCGACGAGCAGCGGATGCCGTTCCGTACCTACACCGTGCGCCGGATCGACCCCGAGGCGCGCGAGCTCGACATCGACTTCGTCGTGCACCACGACGCCGGCCCCGCGGGTTCGTGGGCCGAGGCCGCGACCGTCGGCGACCAGCTCGTGGTCGTCGGGCCGGACGCGCGCAGCCCCGAGTCGGCGCAGGGGATCGACTTCCATCCCGGTACGGCTCGTCGCATCGTGCTGGCCGGCGACGAGACCGCCGCTCCGGCGATCTGCGCTGTGCTCGAGGGTCTCGAGCCGGGTCTCGAGGTCGACGCGTTCATCGAGGTGCCCGATGTCGACGACGCCCTTCCGGTGCGAAGCGGCGATGCGCGCGTCACCTGGCTTCCGCGTGGCGAACGGCCCCACGGCGAGGCGTTGATCGAGGCCATGGAGGCCTGGACCGCGGCATCCGGTGACGTTCTGACGCGGGCGGCCGCGCCCCGCCCGCAGGTGCTCGAAGACATCGACCTCGACGTCGAGCTGCTGTGGGACAGCCCGGCCGACGCCGAGGGGGAGTTCTACGCCTGGATCGCGGGCGAATCGTCGACGGTGAAGCTGCTGCGCCGCATGCTCGTCTCCGGCTGCGGCGTCGACCGCGGGCGTGTGGCGTTCATGGGGTACTGGCGCGCGGGTCAGGTCGAGCGCACGGCGTAAGCGGCACGTTCCACGCCCCACGAGACAAGCCCCGGCCGAGGCCGGGGCTTGTCTCGCTCTCGGAGCGTCAGGCCGTCTGCGCCTGCTCCGGCTCGGCCACCGTGTGGTGCCGACCGATCGGGATGACCATGGGCCGCCCGGTCAGCGGGTCGGGTACGACGCGGCTGTCGAGGCCGAAGACGCGGCGCACGGTCTCTTCGGTGAGGACCTCGGCGGGGTCTCCGGCGGCGATGACCTCGCCCTGCGCCATGGCCACGAGGTGGTCGGCGTAACGGGCGGCGAGGTTGAGGTCGTGGAGCACCATGGCCACCGTGGTTCCGCGGTCGCGATTGAGGTCGGCGAGCAGGTCGAGGACGTCGATCTGGTGGCTGATGTCGAGGAACGTCGTCGGCTCGTCGAGGAGCAGGACGTCGGTCTCCTGAGCGAGGGCCATCGCGATCCACACGCGCTGGCGCTGGCCGCCGCTGAGTTCGTCGACGGGGCGGTCGGCGAGGTGCGCGACGTCGGTGGCGTCGAGGGCGCGTGCCACCGCGGCGTCGTCGGCGCTCGTCCAGCGCGACAGCGCGCCCTGGTGGGGGTGGCGGCCGCGGCTGACGAGGTCGGACACGGCGATGCCGTCGGGGGCGATCGGCGACTGGGGCAGGAGCCCCAGCACTCGCGCGACCTGCTTGGTGGGCTGGCGGTGGATGGACTTGCCGTCGAGCAGCACCTGCCCCGCGGAGGGCGCGAGCAGGCGCGCCATGGCCTTGAGCAACGTCGACTTGCCGCACGCGTTCGCGCCGACGATGGTCGTGACCTTGCCCGGCGGGATCTCCAGGTCGAGAGAGTGGACGATGGTCCGGTCTCCGTAGCCGAGGGTGACGCCCTCGGCTACCAGGGAGCGCTCGACGGTCATAGCGTGGTTCCTCCGGTTCGGCTGCTGCGAACGAGCAGGTAGATGAGATACGGCGCGCCCAGCACGCCGGTGATGACGCCCACGGGCAGACGCGTTCCGAACGCGTACTGGGCGCAGAAATCGGCCACGAGCACCAGCAGGGCGCCGAGGAGACCGGCGGGGAGCACGGGAGAGCCGACGGGGCCGAGCAGGCGTACGGCGATGGGGCCCGCCAAGAAGGATACGAAGGCGATGGGACCGGCCGCGGCGGTGCCGAAGGCCAGCAGGCCCACGGCCGCCACGATGAGCAGCAGGCGCGTGCGCTCGACGGGGAGCCCGACGGCGGCGGCGGTGTCGTCGCCCATCCGCAGGATCTCGAGGCGGCCCGACAGAGCGAGCAGGATCGGTCCGAGGATGACGACGGCTCCGGCGACCGGGAGGGCGCGGTCCCACGTGGCGTCGTTGAGGTTTCCGGTGATCCAGCGCATCGCGGCGGGAAGGTCCCACTCGGCGGCGCGAGAGATCACGTAGGACACGACCGCCTGGCACATCGCGGCGACGCCGATGCCGATGAGGATCAGCCGCGCACCGGACCCGCCCTTGCGGTAGGCGAGGAGGTAGATCGACAGGGCGACGGCGAGGGCCGCGGCCATCGCGACGACCGAGACGGCGGTCTCGCCCCACCCCAGCACGACGATGCCGAAGACAGCCGCGGCGCTGGCGCCGGTATTGATGCCGATCACGTCGGGGCTGGCGAGGGCGTTACGCAGCATCGACTGGAAGACGACACCGCCCATGCCGAAGCAGAGTCCCGTGAGAAGGCCGGTCAGCGCGCGGGGAAGGCGCAGTTCGCCGACCGTGAACGAGGCGCCGGCCACCCGTTGTCCGCTCAGCACGCCCCATACCTCGGCGGGGGTGTAGAAGGTCTGGCCGATCATGAGCGACAGGGCGAAGGCGACGACGACCGAGACCGCGAGGACGACCGTGACGAGCGTCCAGCGGTGACGGCGACGGCGGCGGCCGGCGACGACGGATGCCAGGGCATCGGGCACGACGCTCGCGGTGGCCACCCGTGGGGAGGTGTGCGTGCTCACAGGGCCCTCATCTTCTGGCGACGAACGAGGGCGATGAAGAAGGGGGCGCCGATCAGCGCGGTCACGATGCCGACCTCGATCTCTTCGGGGCGGGCGATGACGCGCCCCACGATGTCGGACACGGTGAGCAGGATGCCCCCGCCGGCGGCCGAGACGGGGAGCAGCCAGCGATGGTCGACCCCCACGAGCAGGCGGCAGATGTGCGGGACGACGAGACCGACGAAGCCGATCGGACCGGCCACGGCCGTCGCGGCGCCGCACAGGATGACCGCCCCTGCCGAGGCGACGAGGCGCGCCGTGCGGACGCGAGCGCCGAGACCCGCGGCGAGCTCGTCGCCGAGAGCGAGGGTGTTCAGGGCCGATGCGCTCGCGAGGCAGACGAGGAGGCCCACCAGAAGGAAGGGCAGTACCTGCAGGATCGTGTCGGGGGTGGCGCCTCCCACGCCGCCGATCTGCCAGAAGCGGAAGACGTTCATGACGTTGATGCGGGGGAGCAGAATAGCGCTGATCAGCGAGCTGAACGCGACGGCGGTGACGGCTCCGGCGAGAGCCAGGCGCAGGGGCGTGGGTCCGCCTCGACCGAGCGACCCGATCGCGTAGACGAAGACGGCGGCCGCGGCCGCGCCGATCATGCCGGTCCAGATGTAGCCGGATGCCGAGCTGAGGCCGAAGAACGCGATGCCCGAGACGATCGCGAGCGAGGCACCGCCGTTGATCCCGAGGATCTGCGGGTCGGCGAGAGGGTTGCGCGTGGCGCCCTGGAGTACGGCCCCGGCCACGGCGAGGGCGGCACCGACGAGCATGGCGAGGATGGTGCGCGGGACGCGCTTGCCGACCGCGGCGGCCGACGCGGTGTCGGTCGAGCCGGTGAGGCCGGCCCAGATGTCGGCGGGTGCGACGTCACGGGCTCCGAACGTCACGGAGAGCACGGCGACGACGGCCAGGGCCGCGGCGAACAGGACGACCCAGAGCACGCGTCGCCGCCCCCGTCGACGCGGATCTGCGTCGACGGGGGCGGTCGATGCCGGGGCGAGACGAGTCATCGCGCCGGTGCGGGGGAGAACGCGATCACTTGCCGGCCTTGTCGGCCGCCGCGCCCACGAGGCCGATGAAGTCGTCGCCGTACGAGGTGCCGATCGACAGCGGGCTGGGGTTGCCCGCCGCGGCGATCGAGGTGTTGTCGGTGAGCAGCGCGACGGCACCGCTCTTGATGGCGGGGATGCGCGACCACAGCGGGTCGGCCTGCAACTGGGTCAGGAGCGCCGGGGTTCCGTAACCGACGATGACGTCGACGTCGGCGAAGGACTCGATGTTCTCGGTGCTCTGCGTGAACCAGAACGTCTCGCTGTCCTTGCTCGCGGTCTCGACGGCCGACGAGGGGGTCATACCGAGCTCGGAGAGGTACAGCGCGCGGGGGTCCTTGAGCGAGTAGAAGCCGACGGTGCTCAGGTCGGTCGGGTCGAGCGAGGTGAACAGCGTCTTCTTGCCGGCGAGGGCGGGGTACTTCGCCGACTCGTCGGTCACGTGCTTCTCGAGGTCGCCGATCAGCTGCTCCGCCTGCTCTTCGCGGCCGAGGGCTTTGGCATCCGCCAGCGTCATCTGCTGCCAGGAGGTGCCCCACGCGATCTCGGGGAACGCCACGACGGGGGCGATCTTGCTCAGCGTGTCGTACTGCTCCTGCGTCATGCCGGAGTAGGCGCCGAGGATCACGTCGGGCTTGGCGTCGGCGATCGCCTCGTAGTCGAAACCGTCGGTCTCATCCATGAGCGTGGGCGTCTGCGCGCCGAGCTCGTCGAGCTTGTCCTTGACCCAGGGCAGCAGGCCGTCGCCGTCTTCGTCGCCCCAGGTGACCTTGGGCATGGCGACCGGGACGACGCCGAGGGCGAGCGCCGCCTCCTGGTTGCCCCAGCTGACGGTGACGACGCGCTGCGGCTCCGCCTCGATCGTGGTCTCGCCGAAGGCGTGGTCGATCGTGACGGGGAAGGAACCCGATGCCGACGTCGACGAACCTTCCTGTGCGCCCGGCGCGGCTGAGGTACCGGCGCAGCCGGTGAGGACGAGGGCGGTACCGACGGCGAGGGCCGCCAGAGCGCGGAATCGGGACACGAAGAGCCTCCTGCGTATTAAGTAAGGATAGGCTTAGGTTAGTTCAGGGATCGGGTGAGAACGCAAACTCAGAGGGTGATGGACCGGGGGATTCGTCTCGGTATCGAGGTAACCTCGACCGCCGTTCCGACGTGTCCGCTGCGCCACGTCGGTAACCCGTCCACGACGAGATAGCGGGCTGTCGGCGGGCATGCAGGGGTGCGTCTTATACTGGGTGGCTGGCCATGTCGGCCACTCCCCATCCCCGAAGAACGGACGTTCGCTGTGCTCGCCGTGCACGACCTCGAGATCCGCGTGGGTGCCCGCGTGCTCATGTCCGACGTGGCGTTCCGCGTCTCCGACGGCGACAAGATCGGCCTCGTCGGGCGTAATGGCGCCGGCAAGACGACGCTGACCAAGGTGCTCGCCGGAGACCTGCTGCCCGCCAACGGCGGCGTGGACCGCTCGGGTGAACTCGGTTACCTGCCGCAGGACCCGCGCTCGGGCGACCCCGAGATGCTGGCGCGCACCCGCATCCTCGACGCCCGCGGCCTGGGCTCGCTCGCCCTCGGCATGCACGAGGCGTCGATGGCCATGGGTGACGACGACCCCGCCGTCGCCGCGAAGGCCATGAAGAAGTACGCGAACTTCACCGAGCGCTTCGAGGCGGCCGGCGGATACGCGGCCGAGGCCGAGGCGGCATCCATCGCCCACAACCTCTCGCTTCCCGACCGCATCCTCGATCAACCGCTGAAGACCCTCTCGGGTGGTCAGCGTCGCCGTATCGAGCTCGCGCGCATCCTCTTCTCCGACGCGCAGACGATGATCCTCGACGAGCCGACCAACCACCTCGACGCCGACAGCGTCGTGTGGCTGCGCGAATTCCTCAAGGGCTACAAGGGCGGGCTCATCGTGATCTCGCACGACGTCGAGCTCGTCGGCGAGACCGTCAACCGCGTCTTCTACCTGGATGCCAATCGCCAGGTCATCGACGTCTACAACATGAACTGGAAGAACTACCTGCGCCAGCGGGTGGCCGACGAGGAGCGTCGCAAGAAGGAGCGCGTCAACGTCGAGAAGAAGGCCACGGCGCTGCAGCTGCAGGCCGCACGCTTCGGCGCCAAGGCCTCGAAGGCCGCAGCCGCGCACCAGATGGTCGCGCGCGCCGAGAAGATGCTCTCGGGCCTCGACGAGGTGCGTGCCGAAGAGCGCGTCGCGAAGCTGCGGTTCCCCAAGCCCGCGCCCTGCGGCAAGACGCCGCTCATGGCCTCGGGCCTGTCGAAGTCTTACGGTTCGCTCGAGATCTTCACCGACGTCGACCTCGCTATCGACCGCGGCTCGCGCGTGGTCATCCTGGGGCTGAACGGTGCGGGAAAGACCACGCTGCTGCGTATTCTCGCCGGAGTCGACCAGCCCGACACCGGTCAGCTCGAGCCCGGGCACGGCCTGAAGATCGGCTACTACGCCCAGGAGCACGAGAATCTCGACGTGAACCGCTCGGTGCTCGAGAACATGATGTCGTCGGCCCCGCACATCACCGCGACCGAGGCCCGCAAGGTGCTGGGATCGTTCCTTTTCGTCGGCGACGACGTGTTGAAGCCCGCCGGGGTCCTCTCGGGTGGCGAGAAGACGCGCCTGTCGCTCGCCACGCTCGTCGTCTCGTCGGCCAACATGCTGTTGCTCGACGAGCCCACGAACAACCTCGACCCCGCCTCGCGCGAGGAGATCCTCGGCGCGCTGTCGCACTACGAGGGCGCCGTCGTGCTCGTCTCGCACGACGAGGGCGCCGTCGAGGCGCTGAACCCCGAGCGCGTGCTGATCCTGCCCGACGG
>JAKOMY010000318.1 GCA_022702225.1 Microbacteriaceae bacterium
AGTACACCTACCAATGGAACCGGAACGGCGACCCTATCGACGGAGCAACGTCCAATACGTTCCTTCTGAGCGATGCCGACCTCGACGCGAGCCTCTCGGTGTCTGTCACCGGGTCCCTCGACGGGACGACTGCCCCCGCCGTCACGAGCGACCCCGTGGGACCGGTGAAAGCTTCGGATGCGCCCCGCGCCCCGCTCTTCGACGGTCGCTCTGAGGTGACCGTACCGCTGACCGCGACGGCCGGCGAACCCCTCAACTTCACCGACCTCGGCGCTACGGGCAGCCCCCTGCCCACCTACACCGTCACGAGCGAAACCGGAGGGAGAGCCTTTCTCCCCGAGGACGTGACCTTCCGAGACGGCATCCTGTCGGGGACGGCGACCACCGCAGGGGTGTATCCGTTCGTGGTCACAGCGACGAACTCGGAAGGACAGGCGAGCGCACGTATTACCTTGACCGTGGCTCCAGGCGCGGCGACCGGCATCGTCGCGCTCGTCGCGTCCGGCGACACCGACCCTGCGCAGAGCGACTCGCTCTGGAGAGTCGCAACGAACGGGTCCGTCTTCAAACCGGGCGCCGACGGGTACGTCGAACCGGACGCGACCATCACGGCGATGCAGGGGTCGACGATCGCCATCCGCACGGCCCTCTCCGATCGGTACGAAAACCCCGTGCCTGCGGATGCAGCCGCAACGCTGAGCTCGAGCGTCGACACTGACACCATCACCTATGGCCGTGACGGCCTGGCATTCGTCACCTTCAACCACGCCAGCCCCCACGTCATCACCATCCGTCAGGGCGGAGTGGTGAACACCTTCACCGTGCAGGTGAGTCCGCTGATGACGGCGCCGGAGACGGCGACGCCGGAGGGTGCCATCACCCCCATTCCCGTGGACGCGGCGGCCGTCTCGAAGCTTGCCGCCACGGGCGCCACGCAACCCGCGCCTCTCGCCCCGGCGGTTGTTCTGCTCCTCGCTGGCGGGCTCGTGCTGCTGTGGATGCGGACGAGGGAGCGCCGCTCCAGCCGACGCAGCTAGAAGAGCGTGCGGGAACCGGACCCACGTTCGACTCCGCTCCCGACGACGTCCCGAAGCGCCGCGCCCGGCGGGTGAGAGAGTCTCTCCACCCGCCGGGCGCGGCGCTGTGCATGAGGCGGCCGTCGGCGAATCAGACTCAAGCGCGAGGGCACCGGCTGAGCGCCGCGACGCGGAGGCAGGTCAAGCATGACGATCTGGACGGTGGGCTCAATCAGATAGGGGTGGGCGATTCCGCTTGCGGGACGGCCTCGTCCTCGACGATTGCCCCGGGTAGGTCCGCTGCACGGTGGAACCGATGCCCGACGTGACGCCATTCGCCTGGGCCGATCGGTGGGACATTCCACGACAGTGCGCTGCTGCCGTCCGAGTCCCAGCTCGCGGCGAACCCCGTCGGAGCGCCGAGGGTGGCGGTGTTCGCCGAGTTACCCGGGATCGATGACGACGCCGTGAAGCACGCACACGCCACCCCTCCCCCGGTGAGGATCAGCCCGACGACGGCGGCCGACGTCAGCAGTGCCCACGCCTTCAGAGAGCGGCGTTTCGTGGTCATGGGCATCGCTTCCAGATGGGGAGGGCGAGCCGGGGGCGGAAGAAAGGTGCGGTGCCGCCTCGGGGGGTCCGATTCGAGGCGGCACCGCGAGACGACCCACCCGTTACCCTCGGAGGAATCGTCCGTCGTGGAGGCCTGGGAACGCCTACGGTGTTGCGGTCAAGAACACGGAGACATCCACACTCTGACCTTGAAACTCGTTGCCGAGCGACGCCGGTAGCGCCAGGGTCAGGGATATCTCCGCCGTCCCCCCGGCGGCGAGAGTGCCGATCGACTGCCCGGCCGTGTCGGTGAGCACCCCGCTCGCCGTGTCGGCGCCCCGGACGGCCTCCCATCGCACTTCGCGGGCCAACGGGGTGTCTGCGCCGGCGGAGGCGCGGATGAAAAGCGACACGGCGGCGTTGCTGAGGTTGTTTACCGTCGCGCGGACGGTCACGGGCGCACTCCCGGGCATCACCTGCAGAGCGCCCCGCGCCGTAGGAACACCGTCGACGACTACGTCCTGCACCTGGATGACGTTGCACACGGGCGCGCTTTCTGCGCTGGCCGTGGTGACGGCCTGTGCGGGCGCCGGCGAGACGACCACTCCCAGCGCCAGGAACACGCCCAGCGCGAGCATTGTCGCGCCTGCGGAGGTGTGCCGCGTGGCGCTTCGACCGGGCGCGGTTTGGGCGCGATTGCGTCGGCGCCTGGCGACGAGAACGGCGAGAATGCCAGCGCTTGCCAGGAGGAGCGCTGCGGTGACCAGCAGCGTGACATCCCCGGCGCCGGTCGCGGCGAGCAGCGATGTGCTGGCGCTTGCGCCCTCAGATACGGCTGTCGCGGATCCGGCAGGACCCGGGACGATGGGGACGATGCAGTTCAAAACGGGTTCCTTTGGTACAAAATGGGCCATATTACGCTTCACGTGAGCATAGGGGTCTCAGGCCGCTTTAGCAACCACTAGCGGTAATGGACAACCAAGGAATTTGATAGAACATCGCTCCCCGTGGCCGTAAAACGCACCAGACCAGGGGAAACGTGCCCCTGTGGCGGTATCATCGGTAAAACCCGTTACCCCGGAGTGAACACATGCAAAGCCACCTCGCGCAGCTGTTTGCGGGATACCCGCCCATCCTGTCCGCCAAGGACGTGGCGGAAGTGCTCGGCCTCAACAGCAAAACCGTCTACGAGTACCTCCAGTCCGGAGAGATCCCGGCGTACCACATCGGCTCGAAATGGGTCATCGTTCGAGACGAGATCGTCGAGTACATCTCGAGCACCGCGAACACACCAACCCGTAGGGCGGCCGCTACGCCCGTGTGAGGCGTCAGCGACGTTTCTGTGGTAGCGAATTGTAGGTCATCGCTGCTCAGGTTTCGTCGTCCTCTACGGTGAGGCCCATGCTGGCCTCTCAGATCGCTCGTCTGCTGACCACGCCCGCCAATGTCCCCGCCATGTCTGCGCGCGGGTCGTTTCGTCACCGTCGCAGCATCCTGCGCGTCGACTACGTCACCGACGCCGAAGCCGCTCGTATCTTGCTGCCCGAGCCCCTGCAGATGCCGCCCATCCCCCGGGCGAGCATCTACCTGACGGAGTATCACGACATGTTCTCGGACCGCCCCATCATCGAGGTGGCGCAGGCGATCGAGGCGGTGAGCCCCGCTGGGGCGGTAGGTGATTTCGTGCAGGCGGTGTACAGCGACAGCATCCCGGCCCTCATCAGTAACCGCGAAGCTTATCTGCAACCCGTTCTCTACGGCGCAGGGTCCATGACGCACCGCCACGCCGTCACAGACTTCGCGCTGAAGATCAACGACGTCGTCGTGCTGCAAGGCAGCGCCGGCTACAAGAGCGAGCCCATCGCCCCCGACGACGTGACCGAACTGTTCACTCGACCCAAGTTTTTTCTCAAAGTCCTCGGCAGTCCGCTGCTGGGGGAACCATCACAGCCGACCCTCTTCGCCCTCCAGCCGTCGGAGCTCGACATCGCAGAGGCGCATCGCGCCCCGTCGCGGGTGAACTTCTTCCCGCATGTCATGGCTCCCCTGGATGACCTGCCCATCAAACACATCCAGACGTGCCACCGCGTCGAGGCGGATTGGACCGTCGGAACCGCGCACGTCGTGCATCGGTACGCGAGGTAAGCGCCGGCCGGCTTTCCTAGCCGACGGACCCACACGCATCGTTCTGCGATGAACCCTCGCAGGACGCATCGTCGCTGATCTGCATCGTCAGCCATCACCGCCCGCTCCGACAGAACCTGCTGCCCGCCGCCTTCGCGAAGCGGACACCCCTCTGTTGACGTACCTGTTTTTTCTGCTACGGTAAGCGCGTTCCAGCACAAACCCATTTTGATCCGCTAAAGTCCGTTTCGTTCCTAAAAGCGGGAGGCGGCCCAACGTGCCCGGTTTCGGCTTGTTCACCCGATCCTCCTGGCCTGGGATCCCTTGATGGCGAGCGCATCGCGCGAGTCGACCAGGGCCGACGCCTCACATTCGATTCGAAGCCGAAAGTCAGCTCCGCATGAACCGCAGACCCCGTTCGCGCACCCGCCGCGTTCTTCTCGCCGCGGCGGCTCTCGTCAGCGTCGGCTTCGGTGGGCTGGCAACCACCGCCGCATACT
>JAKOMY010000335.1 GCA_022702225.1 Microbacteriaceae bacterium
AGGTACGGGGCGAGCGAGTCGCCCGCGGCCTCGGCGCCGGCCCAGTCGCGGAACTTGTACTCGAACTTCTCGTTGTCGATGTTCTCTTCGGCACCCGGGCGCGCGACGTTCTCGAACAGCTCGTAGCCCGCGTACACCCCGTAGGTGGGCGCCGCCGTCGCGGCGATCGCGGCGCGGATCTTGTACGCCGGGCGGCCGCCGAACTGCAGGTACTCGGTGAGGATGTCGGGAGTGTTGACGAAGAGGTTGGGCCGCAGGAAGTCGGAGGTCTCGTGAGCGAGGCCGCCGAGGAACTCCTCGAGCTCCTCCTTCGTGTTGCGCCACGTGAAGTACGTGTAGCTCTGCTGGAACCCGGCCATCGCGAGTCCCTGCAGGGGGGCCGGGCGCGTGAACGCCTCGGCGAGGAACACCGCTCCGGGTTCCTCGGCGCTGACGGTGGCGATGAGCCACTCCCAGAACTGCAGGGGCTTGGTGTGGGGGTTGTCGACGCGGAAGATCGTGACGCCCTGCGCGATCCAATGGCGCACGATTCGCAGGACCTCTGCGCGGATCCCCTCAGGATCGTTGTCGAAGTTGATCGGGTAGATGTCCTGGTACTTCTTCGGCGGGTTCTCGGCGAACGCGATCGAGCCGTCGGGCAGGGTCGTGAACCACTCGGGGTGCTCCGTGACCCAGGGATGGTCGGGCGAGGCCTGGAGCGCCAGGTCGAGAGCGACCTCGATGTCGTTCTCACGGGCGGCCTGCACGAAGGCGCGGAAGTCGTCGAGCGTTCCGAGGTCGGGATGCACGGTGTCGTGCCCGCCCGCGGCGGCGCCGATCGCCCAGGGCGAGCCCGGGTCGCCCGGCTCGGTGACGAGGGTGTTGTTCGGGCCCTTGCGGTTGGTCTGTCCGATCGGGTGGATCGGCGGGAGGTAGAGGACGTCGAAGCCCATGTCGGCGACGGCCGGGAGACGCTCGGCGGCGGTGCGGAAGGTGCCGCTGATCACACTGCCGTCCTCGGCGCGACGCGCACCCTCGGACCGGGGGAAGAATTCGTACCAGGCGCCGATGCCGGCGCGTTCGCGTTCCACGAGCAGCTCGGCATCCCGTCCGACCGATACCAGGCCCATCATCGGGCGCGCTTCGAAAAGCGCCGCGATCTCGGGATCGCGGACGATCTGGAGGGCGGTGTCGTCGTGCACGTCCGGGTCGCGCAGCGCGCGGGCGGCGTCGTAGAGACGGTCTTTGTCGCTGGCCGGGCGCTTCTTCTCGCCGCGAGCACGGTCGAACAGCTGCGCGCCCATCTCGCGCATGAGCGCGACGTCGACGCCTGCCGCGATCTTGAGCTCGGCGGCGTGCTCCCAGGTGGCGAAGTCGTCGGCGAAGGACTCGAACCGGAACCGCCAGACTCCCTGCTCGAGGGGTGCCACGAGTGTCGACCAGCGGTCGAAGCCGTCGTTCAGCGGGCTCAGACGGTGCAGCGATTCGTCGCCCGACGGCGAGAACAGGCGCAGCTGCACGCCGATGCGGTCGTGGCCCTCGCGGAACGCCGTGACGGTGAACGGCACGGCCTCGCCCACGTACGCGGAAGGGCGGAAGCGGCCTCCCGGAACGCTCGGATGCGGCAGCGCCATGGGGATGCGCGGGGTGACCACGCTGCGCGAGGTGGGCGTCGGCTTGACCGGACGCACGGGAATCGAGGCGGCGCTGCGCCAGGGCAGCTCGGGCGAGGGAGTCGTCGTGGTGGCCACGGTCCGAACCTATCGCGGGCCACCGACCTTGCCGTACGGTTTCGCTCGGCCTTGACAGCGGGCCCGGATCAGTCGACGCGGAACAGGCGCATGCTGGCCCCGGCGACGGGGACCACGTCTCCGGGAGCGAAGCGCTCGGCCTGGTCGGACGGCCTCTCGTCTGCGCTCGACCACAGCGAGACGTACCGGGCTCCCTCGAGCTCGGGGAGGACGATCTCGGTGGCCGCCTCGGTGCCGTGGACGACGAGCAGCACGCGGTTGGGCTCCTCGTCCTCGGGCGTCGAGGTCGCCAGATACTGCAGCGTCCGGTGCGCGGGGTCGTTCCAGCCGTCGATCGACATCGTCTCGCCGCGTTCGTCGAACCACTCCATGACGGATGCCGAGGGGATGACCTCGCCGAGCCGGGCGAATCGTCGCGGGCGCAGTGCGGGGTTCTCGCGTCGGAGCTGCGTGAGCCGCTGCGTGTGCGCGAAGAGATCGCGCTGCCACGGCGCCAGGTCCCACGAGAGCCAGGTGAGCGCGGAGTCGTGGCAGTAGGCGTTGTTGTTCCCGCGCTGCGTGCGCCCCATCTCGTCGCCGGCCGTGATCATGGGCACTCCCGCCGAGAGCAGCAGGGTGCCCATGAGGTTGCGCATGGCTTTGCGTCGGGTGGCGAGCACGCGCTCGTCGTCGGTGCGCCCTTCGGCGCCGTGGTTGAAGGACCGGTTCGTGTCGGCCCCGTCGCGATTCTGCTCGCCGTTGCCGAGGTTGTGCTTGACGTCGTACGACACGAGGTCACGCAGTGTGAAACCGTCGTGAGCGGTGACGAAATTGACGCTCGCGAGCGGGCCGCGCTCCTCGCTGAAGGTGTTGGACGACCCCGCGAGCCGCGTGGCGAAGCCTCCGATCCCGACGGGGGCGGTGGCGGCCCGACGTGCGTAGTCGATGTCGCTCAGCCAGAAGTTGCGGACGCGGTCGCGGTACCGATCGTTCCACTCGAGCCAGCCCTCGCCGAAGTTGCCGGTCTGCCAGCCGCCCATCCCGACGTCCCACGGTTCGGCGATCAGCTTGGTGCTCGCCAACCGCTCGTCGTCGCGGATCGCCTGGAGCAGGGGATGCTCGGGCGTGAACGAATGGTGCTCGTCGCGACCGAGGGTGACCGCCAGATCGAAGCGGAAGCCGTCGATCTGGACCTCTTCGCTCCAGTACCGCAACGAATCCAGGATCAGACGCGCGGCGGCGTCCGTCGAGGTGTTCACGGCGTTGCCGCAGCCGGTCTCGTCGATGTACGCGCCCTCGGCGGTCTGCCGGTAGTAGGCCTTGTTGTCGAGGCCGCGCAGGCTCGTGCGGGGGCCGCCGATGCCCTCTTCCGCCGTGTGGTTGTAGACGACGTCGAGAAGAACCTCCAGGCCCGCCTCGTGGAGGAGTTTCACCATGCCCTTGAACTCGCGCAGCACCGCCTCGGGCCCCTCGGCACGGCTCGCCGCTGTGGCGTAGGGAGCGTGGGGGGTGAAGAAGTTCAGCGAGTTGTAGCCCCAGTAGTTCGACAGTCCGAGCTGCAGCAGTCGCGGCTCGGTGGCGAAGGCGTGCACCGGCAGCAGCTCGACGCTGGTCACGCCGAGGGAGAGCAGGTGGTCGATCATCGCGGGGTGCGCGAGACCCGCATACGTTCCGTGGAGGGCGGGCGGAATGAACGGATGCCGCTTGGTGAGGCCCTTCACATGACCCTCGTAGATGACCGTGCGGTCGAGGGGCACGCGCGGCTTGGCCGAGCTGCCCCAGTCGAAGGATCCGTCCACGACCACCGAGCGCCAATCGCCGTAGCTACCCGACACGAGCCCGCGGGAGTACGGCTCGATGAGAAGCGACTGCGGGTTGAAGGTGTGTCCGGGCCCGTGCGGTCCGCCGACGCGGATCGCGTACCGGGCGCCGGGGCGGAGCAGGGCGGTGGTCGCCTCGAAGACGCCCTCGCCGACGGGGTCCATGGTGATCGTCTCGGTCGCCCAGTCGAGGTCGAGGTCGTCGAAGACGAGCAGCTGCATCGCGTCGGCCGACCCGGACCAGACGCGCAGCGTGCCGCCGTCGGGACCGAGGCGCACCCCCAGATCGTCGAGGGACGAGCTGAGCAGGGCGGGGCGGGCGGGCAGGACAGTCTCGGGTCGGGACATGCGTCTTAGGCTAGTGAAAGGCGCGGGAGATACGGGGAGGGTGAGGATGCGGGTTTACCTCGATCACGCGGCGACCACCCCTCTGCGCCCCGAAGCGCGCGAAGCGTGGCTCGCTGCCCACGACGTGCTCGGCAACCCCTCGTCGATCCATGCCGCGGGGCAGGACGCCCGGCGTCTCCTCGAAGACGCGCGCGAGAGCGTCGCCGCGATCCTGGGGTGCCAGCCCATCGAGGTGGTCTTCACCTCGGGTGGCACCGAGTCCGCCAACCTCGCCCTGAAGGGCCTGTGGTGGTCGCGTCAGCCGGCGACGGACGCGATCGTGCTGCCCGACGGGGAGCACCACGCGACGCTGGACGCCGTGGGGTGGCTCGCTGCGACGCAGGACGCGCAGGTGCGCGCCGCGCCCCTCGATCCGCTCGGACGCATCGACGTCGAAGCGTTCTCGACCGTTCTGCCCGGTGCCGCCCTCGCCACCGCGCTCGTGGCGAGCAACGAGGTGGGAACGATCCAGGATGCCGCCGATCTGGCCTTGCGCGCGCACGAGGCCGGAGTGCCGCTGCACCTGGACGCCGTCTCGGCGCTCGGCCAGATCACGGTGGACTTCGCCGCGTGGCGCGGGGCGGGCACCGATCCTTCCGGGCTGGTCGCGATGTCGGTGTCGGCTCACAAGGTCGGCGGTCCGGTCGGCGTCGGTGCAGCGGTCGTCTCGCGACACGCCCGCCTCACGCCCCTCGTCCACGGCGGCGGGCAGCAGCGCAGCCTCCGTGCCGGCACCCAGGACGTCGCGGGAGCCGCCGCCTTCGCCGCCGCGATCACGGCGGCCGAGCACGAGCGCCGCGACGAGGCCGTGCGTCTCGAGGCCCTGCGGGATCGCCTGGTGGCCGGCATCCGCTCGTCCATCCCTTCGGCCCGACTGCTCGGGCATCCCACCGAGCGTCTCCCCGGTAATGCGCACGTGCTCTTCCCGGATGCCGCGGGCGAGACGCTGCTCTTCCTGCTCGACATGGAGCAGATCGCGGTGTCGACGGGGTCCGCGTGCCAGGCCGGGGTCGCGGAGCCCTCCCACGTGGTTCTGGCTCTCGGGCTGGACGATCGTGCGGCGCGCTCGGTTCTGCGATTCACGCTCGGCCGCACCTCGACGGACGCCGACGTCGACGCCGTGCTCTCCCGTCTGCCCGATGCGTACGCCCGGGCCGTCGCATCCGGCGCCCGTTCAGACCGACGTTCGTAGACTGGGACGATGCGAGTTCTGGCGGCGATGAGCGGTGGGGTCGACTCCGCGGTGGCTGCGGCCCGCGCGGTGGAGGCGGGTCACGACGTGGTCGGCGTACACCTGGCGCTGTCGCGCGCCGGGGGGACTCTCCGCGCCGGTAGCCGCGGCTGCTGCACGATCGAAGACGCCATGGACGCACGGCGTGCCGCCGACAAGCTCGGCATGCCCTTCTACGTCTGGGATTTCTCGGAGCGGTTCCGCGACGACGTGATCGATGACTTCGTGGCGGAGTACCGTGCCGGGCGCACCCCGAATCCCTGCATGCGCTGCAACGAGAAGATCAAGTTCGCCGCGCTTCTGGAGCGCGCGCTGGAGCTCGGCTTCGACGCCGTGTGCACGGGTCACTACGCCACGCTCGTCGATACGCCCGACGGGCGCGAGCTGCATCGGGCTTCCGACAACGCGAAGGACCAGTCCTACGTGCTGGGCGTGCTCACGGCCGAGCAGCTCGCTCACACCTACTTCCCGCTCGGTTCGACGCCCTCGAAGGCGCTCGTGCGCGCCGAGGCGGAGGAGCGCGGGCTGTCGGTGGCGCAGAAGCCCGACAGCCACGACATCTGCTTCATCCCCGACGGCGACACGCGCGGCTGGCTCGCCGACAAGGTCGGTGCCGAGCGCGGAGAGATCCTCGATCGCACCGGTGCGGTGGTCGGCACGCACGAGGGGGCGCACGCCTTCACGGTCGGTCAGCGTCGCGGCCTGCAACTGGGGGTTCCCGCGGCCGACGGCAAACCGCGATTCGTGCTCGAGGTCCGCCCGATCAACAACACGGTCGTGGTCGGCCCCAAGGAGGCGCTCGCGTGCTCCGAGATCGCGGGGGAGCGCTTCACCTGGGCGGGTCGGGCACCCTCGTCGACGTCTTTCGCGTGTCACGCGCAGATCCGCGCGCACGCCGATCCCGTCCCGGCGACGGCCGAGCTCGTCGACGGTGTGCTGACGGTGCGTCCCGAGGCGCCGTTCGACGGTGTGGCGCCCGGGCAGACCGCGGTGCTCTACGACGGCACGCGCGTGCTCGGGCAGTTCACGATCGATCGGACGGTGTCGGCGGTTCCGGTCGAGGCGTGACCGGTGAGGGACTGGGTGGTGCAAGGCCCTCCGAGGATGTCGGAACCCCTCCCTAAGCTGGATGAGTGACCGAGCACGATCAGCTTCCCGACCTCACCCTCGATGAGGCACGCGCCGAGGCGGGCGAACTCACGCAGCGCATCGTCGGCGCGCGCGACGCCTACTACGGGCGCGATGCCGAGGTCGTCGACGACGCGACCTACGACGGGTGGATGCACCGGCTCGAGGCGCTCGAACGCCTTCACCCCGAGCTGCAGGGGCAGGACAGCCCCACGCTGTCGGTGGGCGCGGCCGAGGCCACCGATCTCGCGACGATCGAGCACGCCGAGCGCATGCTCAGCCTCGACAACGTCTTCTCTCCCGACGAGCTTCGCGACTGGGCCGTCAAGACCGAGGCCGCCGCGGGCCGAAAGGTGCACTGGCTGAGCGAGTTGAAGATCGACGGGCTCGCGATCAGCCTGCGTTACGAGAACGGGGTGCTCACCTCGGCCGCGACGCGCGGCGACGGGCGGGTGGGCGAGATCGTGACCGAGAACGCGCTGCGTCTGGCCGACATCCCGCGTGAGCTCTCGGGTGAGGGCCACCCCGCGATCGTCGAGGTGCGAGGCGAGGTCTTCATCCCCGTCGCGTCCTTCGAGGACCTCAATCGCCGGCAGGGCGAGCTCCGGGAGCGCGCGCTGGCCGAGGCGCGCGAGCGTGCGGCCGGTCGTCGCGGTGGACGCGCGTTCGACGAAGAGAAGGCCGAGATCGCCGCGGCGCGACGGTTCCCCGCCTTCGCGAACCCTCGCAATGCGGCCAGCGGCGGTCTGCGTCAGCAGATCGACAAGAAGAGCGGCCTCGAGCTCGAGGCGGGGCTTGCGCGGATCGCCTCGCTCAAGCTCTACGTGCACGGCATCGGAGCCTGGCAGAACCCGCCCGTCGCGGCGCAGAGCGAGATCTACGACCTGCTGGCTTCCTGGGGCCTGCCCACCTCGCCGTACAGTCGCGTCGAGTCATCGATCGACGGGGTGCTCGCCTTCGTGGCGCACCACGGCGAACACCGACACGACGTCGAGCACGAGATCGACGGAGTGGTCGTCAAGGTCGACGAGCTCGCGCTGCACGACGAGCTCGGGGCCACCAGCCGCGCACCGCGCTGGGCGATCGCCTACAAGTACCCGCCCGAGCAGGTGAACACGAAGCTCCTCGACATCGTCGTCTCGGTCGGACGCACCGGTCGTGCGACGCCCTTCGCGGTCATGGAACCCGCCAAGGTCGCCGGCAGCGTCGTCCGCCAGGCCACCCTGCACAACCAGGACGTGGTGAAGGTCAAGGGCGTGCTCATCGGCGACACGGTCGTGCTTCGCAAGGCCGGGGACGTCATCCCCGAGGTTCTGGGGCCCGTGGTCGAGCTGCGTGACGGCAGCGAACGCGCATTCGTCATGCCCGCGGACTGCCCCGAGTGCGGCACCCCCTTGCGACCGGCGAAAGAGGGCGACATCGACCTGCGGTGCCCGAACGCTCGTTCCTGCCCCGCCCAGGTGCGTGGACGTGTCGAACACATCGGCTCGCGCGGAGCGCTCGACGTCGAAGCTCTCGGCGAGGTCACCGCGGCAGCGCTGACCCAACCCGAGGTCCCCGACCAGCCACCGCTCGACACCGAGGCGGGGCTGTTCGATCTGACCGTCGACGAGCTCGTGCCCATCGAGGTGATCGTGCGCGACTCCGAGACGGGCGAGCGCAAGGTCGACCCCGACACCGGCGAGCTCGTGCGTCGCCTGCCGTTCCAGAAGCTCTCGCCCGCGACGTACCCCCCGGGCACCGAAGACCTCGATCCTGCGGAGCGCCGTCGGCGCGGCATCCGCAAGGACTATCGCGAGGTCCGCCCCTCCGAGCAGGCGACGAAGCTGATCGCCGAGCTCGACAAGGCCAAGACCAAGGACCTCTGGCGACTGCTCGTCTCGCTGAACATCCGTCACGTCGGTCCCGTCGCGGCCCGCGCTCTGGCCCAGTGGTTCGGTTCCCTCGATGCCATCCGCGCGGCGTCGCGCGAAGAACTCGCCGCCGTCGAGGGCGTGGGGGGGATCATCGCGGACGCCGTGATCGATTGGTTCGAGGTCGACTGGCACCGCGAGATCGTCGAACGGTGGGCCGCGGCCGGGGTGCGCTTCTCGATCCCGGGTCACCCCGGGCCGGGGGCCGCGGAGGCCGCGGGCGGAGTGCTCTCGGGCGTGACCGTCGTGGCCACGGGCTCGCTCGAGGGATACACCCGCGAGGGCGCGCAGGAGGCGATCCTGTCGGCGGGCGGAAAGGCCGCATCGAGCGTGTCGAAGAAGACCGACTTCGTCGCCGCGGGTCCGGGCGCCGGGTCGAAGCTCGCGAAGGCCGAAGAGCTGGGCGTGCGGATCCTCGATGCCGCGCAGTTCCGCATCCTCGTCGAGCAGGGACCCGCGGCCCTGGACGGCGCGACAGACGGGGTCGAGGCGGGCAGCTCCGACACCGACGAGCCAGACGAGCGCGCCGCGTCCGCAGGCTGAGAGAACGAGGGAGGGCGGGAGCCGAAGCCCCCGCCCTCTCTGCTCGGTCGTGCTCGGCGTCAGCCAGCGCAGGCCGTTGCCGCCTCGGTGAAGCTCGACTGCAGAGTGCTGATCTGGTCGCTCAGCCCGCTGGCCTTCGACGGGTCCGCGACGACGGTCTCGAGGTACGCGGCGTAGTTGCTGAGCGCACCGCTGGCCTTCTGCGCCG